>CAZOSI010000054.1:0-17955 GCA_964582485.1 uncultured Novosphingobium sp. | reverse complement strand
TGCTCGCCGAGCTGATGCGCTATCGCCACGGCATCGCGGTTGCCGGCACCCACGCCGCTGTCGCCCGCAAACAGATAGCGGAACTGGTCTGCCCCCGCACCGCCGGTCAGCTGGTCGGCCCCGGCCAGGCCCATGATCTTGTCGTTGCCGTCGCCGCCATTGATCGAATCGGCGAAATTTCCGCCCCGAATCTGATCCACGTCGCTGCCGCCGTTGAGAATGTTCGTCACCCCCAGGACCGCCTTGATGACATCGATGCCAGTGCTGCCGTTGACAATCATGGTCAGGTTCGAACCAGGCGTGACGGACATCTGTGTACCGAAGAAGTTGATCCCGGGGGCAAGGTTGACAATGATCGATCCGACGCCAGCCAGCTCGGAATTGACGGCCAGGGCATTGCTGAACTGCGCACCACTGAATGTCACAGTGGCCCCGCCGACCAGGGTCAACACCTCGAATCCGGTGATCGAGCCAGAGACAACGACGTTGCTGTTGGCAACCAGGTTGTCGGTTCCGGTCCCACCATCGATGGCCGAAGCATTTGCCGAAAGAAATACCGCATCGTCACCACCACCGGCATTGACGATATCGGCACCGCCACCGCCATCGATCGTATCGCCGCGGCTGGTGCCGGTGATCGTGTCGGCCCCGGTGGTTCCATTGACGAAGAAATTGACCGCAGAACCAGCTTCAAACACAAATGCCGAGCCGTTGAAGGTGTCGCCGCCGCCCGCCAGCAGGATGGTGATATCGCCCATCCCGTCGAGCATCAGGTTGGTGGAAAATCCGGCCAGGGTCGAATTGTTCATCGTCACCCCGGTGGCATATTGCGAACCGGCAAGGATCGTGGCGCCGGGCGGGTTGTTGTTGGTATAACCAGGCGACAGCACGATACCTTCAAGGTTTGAAACGGAGCCAGCGAAGGTAACGTGCCCGCCCAAGACTAACCAATCGGTACCATCGCCGCCGTCAAAGGTCTTGCCGGCACCGGTAAAGGTGCTTTCCGGTCCCAGAGACCCGTTGTTGAGCAGGTAAGTGTTGACGACCGACATCGAATCGTTGCCAGCGTTGCCAAAAAAGAAGTCATTGCCAGTTCCGAGACCGTTGAAGACTTCGACCCCATCGCTGCCATTCACGGTATCGTCGCCGGTCCCGCCAGTGATGCTGACTATTCCGGGGTGGCTGATGATATTGACCGTGGTCGAGCCAGCGCCGGAGATTGCAATGGTGACGCGATCGCCGAACTGATAAGGCCGATCCGGTGTCGTCCAATTGGTATAGGTAAAGGCCGGCAAGGTGACCGTGGCTGGCAGACCGGCGTTATTGAAGCGCAGCGACAGAACGTCTACGCCCGCCCCGCCGATCAGTTCGGCATTGAGCGAGATGCCGGAACCGAACTGGTTTGGCGAACCGCTATTGCCGCCAAAATTGAATGTAGCGCTGAATATCTCACCTGCTGCGGAATTGAACTGGATTCGCTCGATCGAATTGATCGTGGTCGACTGGAAACTGGAAATGCTCACAACATCCACGCCGGTCGGGCTGTTGGCGATCAGCGGCGAAACCGCACTTTCAATCCGCAACGTATCGATCCCATTGCCGCCATTTAGTGTGCCATAGGGGACGATTTGCGATGGCACCGCGATAACGTCGTTTCCGTCTCCCGCATCAACCGTGTCGGTGCCACCGTTGGTGACGATCAGGTCGTCGCCCGAGGTGCCGTTGAGGGTATCGTTTCCGGTGGTTCCAATGATGTCGGTCATATATTCAGCCCTGCTCAGGTAATAGCCAAGTAAAAAGCGACCGGCTACGCCACGTGACTTTGTCACACGGATAGCCGTTGTCAATCCAGCATATACCGATTTCGCCACGGAATTCGGTAACTTGGCCGCGACCATCAGATCGCGGCCAGCCGTAGGTTCAGAACAGGAAGTCAGTCCCCGACAAGGTCTGCGCGCCCGATCCCTGCAGCATCATTTCCATGTCGACCGTGCCGTTGCCATCAAGATCGACCTGGACCAGCAGGTCCGAGCCGAGATCGATATAACGGGCCTCTCCCGAACCGGTCGCGCTGAATGCACCGGTGCCGATGAAGCTGAGCAGCTGCCGCCCGGCCAGGTTGGGATCGGCATCCAGCACCCGGAAATCAAGCTTGTCCTCGCCTGCATTGAAATCGAGGATCAGGTCGCGGTTGCCCGCGCCAACTCCGCTGTCAGTTGCGAAGAAGAAGCGGAACTGGTCCGCTCCGGCGCCACCGGTGAGCTGGTCGAGGCCAGCAAGCCCGATGATCTTGTCATCTCCCGTACCGCCGTCGATCGTGTCAGCCAGGTTGCCGCCGCGCAATTGATCTGCACCGTCGCCGCCGAAGATCGCATTGGTGGCATTAAGCGCAGCCTTGACCAAATCGCCAGAACTGGTGCCGTTGATCGTGAAGGCAACACTCGCGCCGCTCTGGACGACCATCGGAGTCGCCAGGAAGTTTGTTCCTGCCGTCATGTTGACGATGATCGTTCCGTTGCCGCTAAGCAGGCTGGTGGGAGCCAGGCCGCCCGCAAACTGATCGCCGGTCAGCGTCAGCGAGGCCCCACCGTTCAGCGCGATCCGCTCAAATCCGCTCAAGGCGGCAAGGCTGCCCACCGTGCCGGTAACCGAAAGCGTATCGGTGCCGCCTTCGCCGTTCAGCGCGGCGCCATTGTTTCCAGTGCCAATCATCACGATGTCGACCCCATCGCCGGCATTGACCGTATCCGCCCCGCCCTGCGACACATTGATCGTGTCATTGAACGCGGTTGCAGTGATCGTGTTGGCAAGGCTGTTACCCAGGAAGGTATCCCCGCCTTGCGTCACCCCGTTGACCGTGATCGTTACAGCCGCCGTATCGCCGCCATTGATGCGATAGGTAAACGTATCGGTTGCCTGGGTATTGACCGCGCCAGAAGCGGCGTCGACCAGCTGGAACGCTCCATTGGGGTCGTAAATGTAGTCGCCATTGGCCAGCAGGGTTAGCAGTGCGCCTGATGCCAGAGTGACCTGCTGACCGACGCTGACTGTCTGGCCATTGACTGCGGTCACGGTGTTGGCCCCGTTCAAATCGTTGCCCAGCACATTACCCTGGATACTCTGCGTTTCGAGCCCCGATCCGTTATCATTTTCGGCATTGGGCGGGGTCGGCAGATAGAGCCGCGCGACGTGTGGATCGTGATCGCTCGCCCGCGTGGCGAACTGGGCGTTGATGTGGACCAGATCGTACTGCGCTCCCGTCAGTAGCCCAGGCGAGGTCAGCAGGTGGTCAAGTTGCTGCAAATTGCCAAGGAACTGATAGGTATAGCGCTCGCTTGGATCGAGCAGCTCAACCGCCAGGTTGACCAGCCCGCCGGTGACGTTGTTTTCCAGATTCTGCAGCGCGGTTTCCCAATAGAACCCGTTGAAATCGCCCATCACTGCATACCGGCCGTCCGGATCGGTCGCGAGCTGGCTGTTGATGTAGTTCACTACGGCAGTTGCCTGATCAGTCCGGCGATCGTCGCCCGCAATCGCTGGCGGCTGGTTGGCTCCGAAATCGGGATCGCTGCCCCCGCGCGAAGTCTGGTGGACGTTGATCAGGGTCAGCTCGTTGCCGTTGAACACGAAGGTGCCGACCAGCGGGCTGCGGCTGTTGGCATAGGCCGGATCGCTAATCAGCGCCAGGCTGCCGGACAGCAGCGAAACCCGGTTGGCGTCATAGACAAAGGCATTGCGGATATTGCCGTTGGGCTCGCCGCCGGTGGTGTTCTCGCCCGATGGATCGATCTGCGCGAAGACATAGTTCGCGGTGGCATCGAGTGCATTGAGCGCGTTGACCAGGTTGGTCAGGTTCTGGAAAGCCGAAACCGTTCCAGTTCCTGCGCCGTTGTCGTCCTGGATTTCCTGCAGGGCCAGAATATCTGGCGCGCCGAGGTTGTAGATGATGTCATTGGCCAGAATCGTATAGCGGTTGTCCGACGGATCGAGGTTTTCGACGTTGTAGATCGCAACGGTCAAATGGTCTGCATCGCCGGTCAGGCTGGTGGTCTCGCGGGCCAGAGTGCCCGGGGTGGTCACCGCCGCATCGCTGCTGGTCAGGACTTCATATTCGTTGAAGCTGTAGCCCATCACCCCGGTCACGCTGGCCAACCGGTCGCCCGAGCCATAGGGAGTGGTCACCGGGTTGATTGTATCGATCTGGATCCGCTCTGGATTGGCATCACCGCTTGAAATCGTGATCCCCGTGCCGTTGAGCGCCATGCCCGTGGCCCCGGCCCCGCCCGAAGCGACGACATAGGTTTCGCCGAACGAGTTGGTCGAGGCGACAACGGTCGGCGTATCGATGGTGATCCGCATGCCTTCCAGCGCTTCATAGAAATCGATCCCGTCAGTGGTCGGGTCGAAGCTGGTCAGGCCGTCGTTGTCGATCACCCCGGTCGGCGGCAGCAGCCCGCCAGTGCCGATCAGCACTGCAGTGGGCAGGGCATTGCCCGAGCTGGTAACCGTAACCACCGGAGCAGTGATCTGGGTAACGGTCAGGGATGAAGCATTGGGAGCAAATTCGCTCACGATACCCGAGACGTTGACCGCATCACCGATCGCGACGGTCGGTGCGGTACCTGTGAAGACGAAGATGGCCTCAGAGGTTGCGGCATTGGCATCGACCTGGCCATCGGGGGTTTGCAGATAGAACCCGGTGGTGGTCAGAAAAGTGACAATCCCGGCCGTATTTACGTTTTGCCCGGCATAGGCCGAAGTGTGGCCTGCACCTTGTATGTCGTTGATCCCAAGCGTGATTGGATCGTCGTTGATGATGGTGCCAACCCCGGTCGCATCCGCAATTACCGCACCGCCGGTTGGATTCGACAGGACTACATTCAGCACCTGGTTAAACTCGGGGACCGTATCGCCGATCACGGAGATCGTGATGGTTTGCGTAAAGACGCCTGCCGCGAAGGTCAGCGTACCGCCCTGCACTCCGCCGCCAGTGAGGTCAGTATCGCTGGCATTGCCAGCACCTGGGGCGAGCAACTCCAGGTCCCAGTCGACCGTCGCCGTGCCGTTGAATCCGCCTGCGCGGGTGACGGTAAAGGTCAGCAGCGATGAGCCACTGTTGCCTTCAACCACTTGCGCATCGCTGATCCGGAACTGGCCCGGAGCATTGCCGCCAAGGAAATCCTGATCGGTGTTGACCGATCCGAAGTTGTCGGTCCGCGCGCTAGTCCAGGTAAAATCGCCCGCACTCGATCCGGTGCCGATCAGCTGGAGCGAAAGCCCGGCGCCCGGAGCCGGCTCCTCCGCCACGCCGACATCGGTGCTGGTCATGCCGTTGGCCGCGCCGTTGGTGGCGGTCATCGTCCCTTCATAGCTGAGGAACTGGATCACCCGCCCGAAGTTGTCGACCAGCGCAAAGCCGTCCGGCGCGCCGTTCTGCATGCCGGTGGCATTGAACGAGAGTGTGCCGAAGCCATCATCCTGGTCGGAAATTGTGCCGGACAGGTTAATCGTGGCATAGGACTGCCCGTTGCCGCCGTTGTAGAGCACGATTGTCCAGCCGGTCAGATCGGTGCCGGCAAGGCCCGCCACTTCAATCCGCTCACCCACGTCGGTGCTGCTGTTGTCATAGTGAAATTCGTTGAAGAACACATTGGCCTGCGGGGGAACGTCGTCGTTGGTGATCGACCCTGCGCCGGTATCGTCGGTGATCGTGGTGTTGGCGCCAGGATTGCTGAGCACCACGCTGAAAGTCTCGTTGGGCTCAACCGTTGTATCTCCAGTCACCTGGACTGTGATGGTCTGGGTCAATTCACCTGCGGCGAAATTGACCGTGCCGGTGAGCAGGCCCGTAAAGTCCGAAGCATCGGTGGTGCCGTTAAGGACAGTCCAGGTCGCGCTCGCCGCGCCGCTGGTGTCACCACCACGGGTCACTGTAAACACCAGGTTGGTGGTGCCGCTGTTGCCTTCGGTCTGGGTGACGTCATTGATGCTGAGCTGCGCGGTGGGCGCGGCATCGTCGTTGGTGATCGTGCCCAAGCCCTGCTGATCGGTAAAAGTCGCACCGCCGGTTGCATTGAGGAGGTTGACGAAGAAAATTTCGTTGCCTTCGAAGGTGGCATCGCCAGCCACGGTGACTGTAATCGTCGCGGTGGTCTGGCCATCCGCGAAGTTGACCGTGCCGCTTTGCGGGAATGCTGCAAAATCGGTGCTGTCGGTGGTGCCGTTGGCCAGGGACCAGTCGGCGCTGACCGCCCCCGCGGTGCCGTTGCTGCGGGTTACGGTGAAGACATAGTCGATCGTGCCGGAATTGCCCTCTGTCTGGCTCACATCGTTGATCGAGAGGGTGCCTGCCGAAGGTGCCGCCGCGTGCGGGGTGATCGAGAAGTCGTCGATACCCAGCCCGTCGTCCGAACCGGATGCGTCGGTATCAACCCAGCGGATCCAGAACGTCTGTCCGCTGGCGATGGCCTGGGCCAGGGTCAGCGAGTAAGACAGCGCTGATCGGTTGGCAGCGGCGTTTCCATCGATCGCACCGACCGTTCCCGCCGTTGTTGGCCCAGTGAATGACAGCTGCGAAACGGTAGTCCAGGTCCCGGTGGTCAGGCTGGTGGCATCGAAGCTGATCTGGAAGGTCATGGTGTCGGCGCGGCCAAGCGCGCCAAGTCGCCACTGTTCGCCCGTATAGGCAATGTCGAACGAGCCGATTGAGGAACCGGTATTGTTGGTGAACTGCGCGCCGACCGTCACCACGTTCGATCCGCTGCGGACCTGACCCAGCGCTCGCTCAGCGTTACCACTGGCGCCGAAGCTGTAGGTATCGCCGCTGTTCCCGCTGCCGGTACCCGCAGTGTACAGCGTGTTGCCTGGGGCGGTGGCCGATGTCTCATCGAAATACCAGCCGCTCGGCAGGGTCGAGCTGGTGCCGGTCAAGGCAAGCGTATCGAAGTTCTGGGTTGAAGTCGCGTCCAACGTGGTTAGCGAAATCGCGCCGCTTCCGGTCTGGATTGCGTCAAGGATCGGGGCGCCATCGCCAACCACCGGTGCGAAAGCAGTGTCTGTGTCGACAGAGCTCCGATCCGCTGCTGCGAAAGCTGATCCGGCAAAGGTTGCGCCGCCCTGGGCCAACCCACCCAGGGGTGAGAATGAGAAGTTATCAACCCCATCGTTGAGACTGAGGCTGAACGCTTTCGCAAAGCCGCGCCATGTGCTCACTTCAAAAGGAGCACCACCTCCAACGAACGGATCGGCGTAAAAATTGTGCTTCCATGCGCCGGCACCGCTACGCACACCGTTAATCAAGAACCTGGCCATCGAATTATCCCCCAAATCGCAATCGGCATCCCGGTCGAAACTGCATTTAGCCAGCTTCCTGCCCGTTATTGGGATAAAGCCAGAGGTCCAAACCAATGCCAAGGTAAAGAAAATGCTACCCTAGAAGAATCCGCATATTGCGCAGTGCTAAATCTGGCTTGTGACGATTTGAAGTCCCCGCACAATGGGCCTGTGGGTAAATTTCCGGATAAGCGATCAATCCGGCTCAGATCAGCCGTTCGCGTTGCTCCGGGGTCAGCAGTTCGCAATGCTCATAGCGGCCGAACCAGCGCAGCCGGTTGCGGGCGATCACGCCATAGACCGCGTCCATCAGGCTCTCGGGCAGGATCCGGAATATCCGCAGAAGGTGCCACGGCCCGCCGATCATCGGCAACAGCCGCAGATAGCCGCCGCTCTTGCCCCAGCACTCGCCATTTTGGATCAGCAGATAGGTGGTATCAATCTCCACCCCGTAATGCCGGTAGAGCGCCGCGCCGAGCTCCCCCTGCGCGGAAGTGAAAGCTACACGGCCGGCCTTGTCTGACGCCATCAGCCAACGCACCCCGCCGGTGCACAGCCCGCAATGCCCGTCGAACACGAACAAGGGGCGTCCATCGTCGAACGGCGGCACCGCCGGATCGCCGCGATAGCTGTAAGGGCGCTGCGAGTGCTTGGTCATTGCCGGATCACCGTGATGTCGAGCCCTTCCAGCGCCGCAAGGTATTCGTCCAGCGCAATGATGTCGAGACATGGCCGCGCGCCCGATGCGGGAACTTCGCCCCGTGCGATCCGGCGGGCGATCAGGATCACCGGCATGCAGGGGATATTGGGGCCGTGGCCCGAACGCGCGATCATCCATTCGCGGCGCTCCAGCGGCGCGCCATCCTTGCCCCGCCCCTTGATCCGCATGTGAAACCCGCTGCGCCCGCTGCCGAGCGGATCGAACCAGAACGATGCCCTCAGCAGTGCCGCGCCCCAGCGGTCGAGCCGGGGGAGCAAGTGCAGCCGCACGCCCCAACCAAGCAGCCAGGTGCCGAAATGGAGCAGCGCGATCTCGTGCCCGGCGCAGAACCGCATCTGCCGCAAGCCAGGATAGCGCTGCGGAAACAGATCGAGATCGGGAATATCGCAATAGCCGAACCAGCGCCGGCCGAGCTCGGGATAGACTTCGCTGTGCAGCCCCTGCCAGCCGAACACCCGCCGCATCGCCCCACCCCGCAGCATGGTGAAGGGCCGTCCGATGTAGGACAGGATCGCGCTCGCCGTGCCCAGCCCGCGATTGGTCTGCTGGGCAGCGCTGATCCCGTAGTCGACTGCCTCGATCGCCGCGAAGCTGCTCAGCGCATCGTCGAGATAGGCGGCAGTCAGGCAGGGGACCGAGCTGACCCCCGCGATCACCGCCACTCCGGCCGCCTTCGCCGCCGCATCCAGTCGCCCCACATCGCGCACGAAGTGGCGCGCATCGGCAAGGTCGCAGTAATGCGCCCCCGCCCCGATCGCCGCCTCCGCCACCCGGTAATCCTGCCGCTGGAACGGCCCGACGGTGTGGATCACCAGATCGGCCTTGAGTGGTGCCAGCGCGGCGGCGCTTATCACATCGATATCGAGCGCCGCGGCCTCGGCTGGATTGGCTGCCGCAAGCTTTCCGGCAAAGGCCTGCGCCTTGGTCAGGCTTCGTCCGGCAATCACCAGCGTGATCGCGGGATCGCCCGCCAGCGTCCGCGCGACATAGCCGCCAAAATTGCCGTAGCCGCCCAGGATCAGCACCCGCGTGGTCATGTCGGTTTCGCCACCATAAGCCAGAACACCCCGACCAGTCCCGCGAAGGCTGGCCAGCCGAGCGCGAACCAGGTGCGAAAATGGCGCTCGAACTGCGCCTGATCAAATGCCCCGCCCGCCAGCTTGCTCGCCAGCATGTCGCGCATCCGCAGTTGCAGCCACACCACGGGCAGCCAGCAGACCAGCGCCAGCAGATAGAGCCCATAGGTCCAGACCAGCCACGGTGCCATCGGGTCAAAGCCTGCCAGCCAGATCAATGCGAACCCGCTCAGCGGCTGGACGATCCCGGCGGTCAGAGTGAAGATCATGTCGGCCGCGCAAGTGGTCCGCGCCGCGAACAGCGCCATGCGGTCGTCCCCGCTGCGCTGCCCGGCCAGAAAGAAGAAGGCAATCCCCAGCCCGGTGCCGAACAGCACCGTTGCCGAAATGATGTGCAATGTTTTGACGAGGCTATAGGCATCCATCGCCTTGCCTTTAGCCACCGCAAACGAACTTGGGCAGTGGAATTGCGCTTGAAACCGCGGCTGACCTGCACAACAGTTCAAAAAGAGGCGATCGGGACCGGGGAGGCAACACCATGCAGCAGGAACACTTTGACTATGTGATCGTAGGCGGCGGCTCTGCCGGCTGCGTGCTGGCCGGGCGCTTGACCGAGGATCCCGCCATCACCGTCTGCCTGCTCGAAGCGGGCGGTTCGGACCAGAGCGCGATTGTCCAGGCGCCAGTGGGCGCGGTGGCGATGATGCCGACCAAGCTCAACAATTATGCCTATGAAACCGTCCCCCAGCCCGGACTTAATGGCCGCAAGGGCTATCAGCCGCGCGGCAAGGTGCTGGGCGGATCGGGCTCGATAAACGCGATGCTCTATGTTCGCGGCAACCGCTGGGACTATGACGAGTGGGAACGGCTGGGCAATTCAGGCTGGGGCTTTGATCAATGCCTGCCCTACTTCAAGAAGGCTGAGAACAACGAGCAGTTCGACAACGAATGGCACGGCCAGGGCGGCCCGCTCAACGTAACCTACCCCAACCACCAAAGCCCCTTGGCAGACCTGTTCATCGAAGCAGCAACCCAGCGCCAGATCCGCGCAAACCCGGATTACAACGGCGGTGAGCAGGAGGGCACCTTCCACTATCAGGCAACCCAGAAAGACGGCGAACGCTGCAGCGCGGCCAAGGGTTATCTGACCCCCAACCTGGGCCGACCCAATCTGAAAGTGATCACCAAGGCCCTGTCCAGGCGGATCGTGATCGAGGAAGGAGCGGCCAGTGGGATCGAATACGAACACGACGGCGCCACTCGAAAGGTCAACGCCCGGCGCGAGGTGATCATATCTGGAGGAGCCTTTGGCTCCCCGCAATTGCTGCAGCTTTCGGGGATCGGTGACGCCGAAGAGCTGAAGCAGTTGGGGATCAAGAGCACCTGCCATCTGCCAGGCGTCGGCCAGAATCTGCAAGACCATATCGACTATGTCCAAAGCTGGCGGATCAAGGACCGCAGCGATGTCTTCGGCCTTTCGCCCAAGGCTGGTTGGGCTTTCCTCAAAGGCATTTTCGAATGGCGCAGCAAGCGCACCGGCCTGCTGACCAGCCCGTTCGTTTGCTCGGGCGCTTTCGTGAAGAGCGCGCCAGACGTGCCTGCGCCCGATCTGCAGCTGCTGATGGTGCTGGCAATCGTTGATGACCATGCCCGCAAGATGCACCTTGGCACGGGTCTGTCGTGCCACGTCGATTTACTGCGCCCCTACAGCCGCGGCACGGTCAGCCTGGCAAGCAAGGACCCGCGCGCCGCGCCAGTGATCGATCCCAAGTTCTTTTCCGACGAGCGCGATATGCAAATTCTGCTCAAGGGCGGGCAGCTGCAGCAAAGCCTGATGGAAAGCGAACCGTTCAACGCGGTGCGCGGCAAGATGTTCTACCCGGTCGATGTCAACGATATCGCCGCGATGGAAGCCGATATCCGCAACCGCGCCGATACCCAGTATCACCCGGTCGGAACCTGCAAGATGGGGCCGGACAACGATCCGATGGCTGTGGTCGATGCCCGGCTGAGGGTGCGCGGCGTGGCCAGACTGCGGGTGATCGATGCTTCGATCATGCCCAACGTAGTCAGCGGCAACACCAATGCGCCGACGATCATGATCGCGGAAAAGGCAGCGGATATGCTGAAGGAAGACGCGAAACGGTAGTCGCCCTCCGCCGCAAACGCTTCCGATCCGCACAGATTAGGCCGACCGCCCCGAACCAGCCATCGCCGAAACCGATAGCTACCGCTCTGAATTATGGCCCTTGTATCTGAAGGCAGCACGTCCATGCTGTGGGCCAGATAGAACCAATACAGGGGATGGGTTGCGATGGCGCAGGATCACGGTCTGGCCAAAGGGGCGCTTGGCGTCGCCGAATCGGTCATCATGGGCGTTGCCGGGACGGCTCCCGCCTATTCAATCGCCGCCACCACAGCGCTGATTGTCGGCACGGTTGGCGTGCTTTCGGTCGGGTCGATCCTTTATTGCGGGCTGATCATGTTCGGCTTGATGCTGGCCTTCATCAATCTCAACAAGATGGCGCCCGATGCCGGGGCCAGCTTCGCCTGGGTCAGCCGGGTGTTCGGCCCGACCTGGGGCTTTTTCACCGGCTGGGGACTGATCGTCGCCTCGGTGGTGTTCATGGTCACCGCAACGGTTCCGGCGGCGCAGGCCACGCTCAAGATCCTGGCCCCGGAACACGTCGAAAGTACCGGCTGGGTCACCGCCACGGCAGCGATCTGGCTAACCTTGATTTCGGCCGTGGTAGGCCGGGGCATCAAGCATGCCAGCTTCGCGCAGATTGCCTTCACTATCATCGAGACAGTCATCGTTTTCGCGATCATCGCGGCCGGAATCTACTATTTCTGGAGCCAGCCTGCGCACGTACCCAGCATCAGCTGGTTTTCACCCACCTCGTTCACCACCGAGACCTTTGTCGCCGGCGCGCTGATCGCGGTCTTCTTCTATTGGGGCTGGGACGTGACCATGAACCTGGGCGAGGAGACCGTTGACGGCGTCCCCCAACCGGCCGGTCGCGGGGCTTTCTGGTCGATGGTCAACCTGATCGGGTTTTTCGTGATCATGCTCACCGTGGTGCTGATCGTGCTGACCGACGAGGAAATCGCTGCCGCCGACACCAATGTGCTGTTCGCCGTGGCCGACAAGCTATTCCCTTCGCCCTGGGGCTATCTGGCGGTGGTTTCGACCATCCTTTCGACCATCGGCACGATCGAAACCCAGATCCTGTGTTTCACCCGCTCGATGTTCTCGATGAGCCGGGCCGATATCCTCCACCCGCGCTATGCCAAGGTTCATCGCGAATGGCAGACCCCGATCACCGCCACGGTGCTGATCTGGGCGCTGGGGCTGGGGCTGCTGCTGGGCTTTTCCTACCTGCCCGCAGTTGAAACGATCCTCAGCACTTCGCTGACCGCGATCGGCCTGCAAATCTGCTTCTATATGAGCATCGCCGGCGCGGCATCGGTCTGGCACTACCGCGCGATGATCAAGGGCAAGCCGATGGAAGCGCTGACCCATGTGATTTGGCCGGGCCTTTCAACCGCATTCATGATCTTTGTCGGGATCTATTCGATGAAGGATCTGGATGGCCTCACCATCGGGATCGGGGTCGGCGCAATCCTGCTTGGCTTTATTCCGCTGATGCTGGGCCGGATGCGCAAGCAGAGGGCGAGCCCATCGGCGGCCTGAAGACCCCGAGGCAGGGCTCCGCCGGACCTGAGCCAGCCGGACCAGCGCGCGCAGGTGGCCAAGGTGGCCGATTGACCAAAGTACCAATATTTGGTACAGGTAGGCATGGCCTCCAAGAACACCTCGATCACACTGGGTGAACGCTGGATGGACTACACCCGCGCGCAGGTGGAAAGCGGCGAATTCGGATCGACCAGCGAGGTGATCCGCGACGCGCTGCGGCTGCACGAGGAGCGCGCGGTGTTCAAATCGAAGCTGCTCGAAGCGATTGACGCGGGGCTGGCGAGTCCGGTTGATGAGGCGTTCGACATCGATCAATGGTATGATGAAGAATTCCCGGCCAAGTGACATGGATCAGGTTCCGCACTGCAGCCTCCGCCGACCTGCGCCGGATCGCGCATGAAACCCGCAGCGCCTGGGGCGATGCCCAAGCCGCCAAATACGTCGGCAAGCTGCGTGATGACATCAAGTCGTTTGGTGAGTTTGCCCTGCGCTTCCCCGAATACGAACCCCGCCCCAGCCTGCGCCGGATGAACAGCGGACGGCACGCGGTGTTCTATCTGGTGTTTGGGGACCGGATAGAAGTGGTCACGGTTCGGCATGTGGCGAGTGATTTTGAGCGGTGGTTGTGAGATTGGTAGGGTGCATTGAGCTTTGGCAAAATGCACCAATGGCGGGGAAGGTGAAGCTCGGGATCACATCGGCGGCAGTGGATGGCTCATTGGTGCATTTCGGCGAACCCCAATGCACCCTACTTGCTACTTGCTTGCTTTGCCGATGGTGGATCAAGGCGCAATGATGATTGTGGGGCTCTTTGGCGAATTGGCTGCATCATCGCTTGAGACAAAAACGGAAAATTTATTGTCGGTACGATCCGGTACAAGAATCAATCCAAAATTCGACTGGCCCGAACTCCAGTCACGTAACAAAGCAGAGATATCAATGTAGTTCCAACCTAGAACAGGCACATCAACCTGAAGACGGGTGTTCACATCGTATCTTGGACGCGAAGCCCAGCTTGGTTCAACGCTTACCGCTGAAGTCAGCCGATAAATCGAAAATGACGTCGGACGGAATGCCGTTCCGTCGGTCGGTTGCTGGGCAAAAAGTTTCAGGTAGACAGCCCTGCCTTTCGCTCTTGCATGAATATCGCCGGGATCGAAGCGAACGATTGTCTGGTAATTGTCACCCCACCCACCAACGATCAGCGTCTTTTCCGCAACCCAGCTTTCCTGCGGTAGCGAACTTCGGACATACGTATCAAACCCCCCAAGTGCGGAAATAGGCATCGACCAAACCGCCTGTGGCGTGGCCCGACGTGGCGCAGCCTGCGGCCCAGCCAGCGGCCGCGCCGCAGGCACTGGCGGACTGGAGGGCGCTACAACCGTGTAAGCAGCCACGGTAGCCCCGGGATAATACCAGCTCGTTCCGCGCTTTTCGAAAATCTGTCGGCGTCGTTCTTCAGCATCGCTGCACCTTGGGCCAAACGGCATTTTCGTGCGTTTCCACACCGGAGTATCGCGATCAACGAACGGATTATACTCTAGGAACACCTTCTTATGAACGATCACGTTGGCGTACGTGCCGCCCCAATTTTCGCTCGTCTTTGTGAATTCGCAGACCCATCTTTCCGCGCCAACCACGGGCCTTGTTTCAGCGAATATCCGGCCAGTCGCGAGCGGCGAAATTGCCAGACTGGTCACCAAGACCACTCGGCCAACTGCCTTGGCGTTCTTCACGTTCATGTGGCCCCCGGCGTTTTCAAAAACCGTTTCGTTCTCGCCAAAGATAAAGCGCTGCGCCCCGGCAAAGGCAAGTATAAAACTTCAGCGCGCAGCGGAACTGGCTATTGCCCAGCACCGGCAAAGTGTGCTGAAAAATCGTTGCAATCAATCCCTCAATAAACCCGCTTCTTCGGTTTGATATAGTCCACATCATCGGTGAGGGTATATTCATGCACCGGGCGGTAATCGATCTTCACCGATCCACCCTGGCCGCCCCAGCCTTCGAACCACGCCGCAGTGTGCTTCATCCAGGTCTTGTCGTCGCGCTCGGGGAAGTCTTCGTGGGCGTGGGCACCGCGTGATTCCTTGCGGTTGTGGGCGGAGTGGATCGTCACCGTCGCCTGGGCGATCAGGTTGTCGAGTTCCATGGTCTCGATCAGGTCGCTGTTCCAGATCAAGGACCGATCCGAAACGTGAATGTCCTGCATCCGGGCGTAGGTCTTGGCGAGCTCCGCCTTGCCTTCGGCCATCAGCGCATCGTCGCGGAACACCGCGCAGCCCTTGGTCATGGTGCGCTGCATCTCCAGCCGCACTTCGGCGGTGGGTGAGCCCCCGGCGGCGTGGCGGAAGTGGTCCAACCGAGAGAGCGCGAAATCGGCGCTGTCCTTGGGCAGTTCGGCGTGGGCCGACTGTGGCTTGATCGTTTCCTTCAGGCGGTGGCCAGTGGCCCGGCCGAAGACCACCAGATCGATCAGCGAGTTAGAGCCGAGCCGGTTCGCGCCGTGGACCGAAACGCAGGCCGCCTCGCCCACCGCGAACAGGCCGGGGACGACCGTTTCGGGATTGCCATCCTTGCCGATGGTCATCACTTCGCCGTGATAGTTGGTGGGGATGCCGCCCATATTGTAGTGCACCGTCGGGCAGACCGGCAGCGGCTGGCGGGTGAGATCGACGCCGGCGAAGATCTTGCCGCTTTCGGTGATCCCGGGCAGGCGCTCGGCCAGCACTTCGGGCGCGATATGGTCAAGGTGCAGGTAGATGTGGTCCTTGTTCGGCCCCACCCCGCGCCCTTCGCGCATTTCGAGCGCCATCGAGCGGCTTACCACGTCGCGGCTGGCGAGGTCCTTGGCCGAAGGGGCATAGCGTTCCATGAACCGCTCGCCTTCGGAGTTGGTCAGGTAACCGCCCTCACCCCGCGCGCCTTCGGTGATCAGCACGCCTGCGCCGTAAATGCCGGTGGGGTGGAACTGGACGAATTCCATATCCTGCAGCGGCAGGCCCGCACGCAGCACCATCCCGCCGCCGTCGCCGGTGCAGGTGTGGGCCGATGTGGCGGTGAAATAGCAGCGGCCATAGCCTCCGGTCGCCAGGACCACGGCATGGCTGCGAAAGCGGTGGATCGACCCGTCTTCCATGCACATGGCGATCACGCCACGACACTGACCATTTTCCATGATCAGATCGATCGCGAAGTATTCGATGAAGAAGTCCGCGTCGTACTTCAGGCTCTGCTGGTAGAGCGCGTGGAGCATGGCATGGCCGGTGCGGTCCGCCGCGGCGCAAGTGCGCTGGACCGGCGGGCCTTCGCCCATGTTCTGCATGTGCCCGCCAAACGGACGCTGGTAAATCGTGCCATCGGCATTGCGGCTGAATGGCACGCCTGCATGCTCCAGCTCATACACCGCAGCGGGAGCTTCGCGGACCATATATTCGATCGCGTCCTGGTCGCCCAGCCAGTCAGACCCCTTGACGGTGTCGAACATGTGCCAGGTCCAGTGATCGGGGCTGTTGTTCTGCAGGCTGGCCGCGATCCCGCCCTGGGCGGCGACGGTGTGGCTGCGGGTGGGGAACACCTTGGTGATGCAGGCAGTCTTGAGTCCGGCCTCGGCGCTGCCCATCGTGGCGCGCAGGCCCGAGCCGCCGGCGCCGACAACGACGGTGTCATAGGTGTGGTCGATGATCTTGTAGGCTGTCTCGGCCATGTCAGCGGCCTCCCATCGACTGTTGGAGCTGCTGCATCATCCCGGCGGCAGCTTCCTGGCTGGCAGCCATCATTGCCATGCGGGCGATAAAGAACAGGCACGCAGCAGCCCCGCCGAACGCGGCGAGGTTGAGCGCGGCCACGGCGGCGAATTTGTTGGCGTGTTCATGGACATAATCCTCGATCACCACCTGCAGGCCCAGCCGGGCGTGCCAGAAGGTCGAGACCACGAACAGCGCCAGGAAAGTCAGCGAAAGCGGCGCGGTCGCCCACTTCATCACGGTCGGATAGGCATAGTCCGGCAAGGTTACCAGGCTGAACACCAGCCACAGCCCCAGGAACAGGTTGCCGATCGCGGTATAGCGCTGCAACAGCCAGTGGTGTGTGCCCGAATGGGCCGAGCCGCTTCCGCGGACGCGTCCGATCGAGGTTCCGTTACCCATCGTCTTCTTCCTTACTTCAGCAGGATCGCGGCCCAGGTCAGGACCGTGGCAGCCAGCGCGAACAGTGGAGTGAATACCGACCAGGCGGCGTTGCTCTTCAGCTCAAACCCGGCCCCGATATCGAGCACGAAGTGGCGCACGCCCGAAGCCATGTGGTTGAAGAAGGCCCAGGTCAGCCCGACCAGCACGACCTTGCCATACCAGGCCGCGGCATGGGCAGAAAAATCGGCATAGGCGGCAGGACCACCGGCCAGCGAAGCCAGCCACCAGATCAACACGCCCAGGCCGACAAAGGCCATCCCGTCTCCGGTCACGCGATGAAGGATCGAGACCAGCATCGCCGGTCCCCAGCGCCAGACCTGCAAGTGCGGCGAAAGCGGGCGGTTCTTGGTGGCAGCCATCTGCGACAAATCCCCTTGTCCTGTGCCGGGGCGCAGCCCCGCTTGCGAACTCCCCATAATCAAAACGAAGGACGGTGCAAGCGCACTGAAGGCCGTATTTGAGCAAAGCGGATTCCCTTTGCGCAGAAATCTGCCTAGAGCATCGCCATGACCCAGCTGACCGCCCTCGTTACCGGATCCTCCCGCGGAATTGGCGCCGCGATTGCAGCAGCCATGCGCGAGCGCGGGGTGCGCGTGATCGGACATGCCAGCAAGGCTCACGATGCCGACATGATCGGTGCCGACCTGGCCGATCCCACAGCCCCGGCGCAGATCTGGCAGGAAGCACTCGATCGATCACCCACCGGACGGATTGACGTGCTGGTGAACAACGCCGGGCTGTTCGCGGCCAACCCGATCACGCTGAGCGACATCGAATGGCTCGACAACTGGGAAGACACCCTGCGGATCAACCTGACTGCGTCGGCCGAACTGGCACGCTATGCGGTGCGGCACTGGCTGGAGGGGACAAGCGGCGGGCGCGTGGTCCATGTCGCCAGCCGCGCGGGCTATCGCGGGGATTCGCCCGATCACTGGCACTATG
>CAZOSI010000053.1:0-18051 GCA_964582485.1 uncultured Novosphingobium sp. | reverse complement strand
GGCCGGGCTGGGCGTGCATTTCCTTGGCGAGGTCGTTGGTGCCCAGCACGAAGCCGCTGAGCCGCGTATCGGCTGCGCAGGCGGCCAGATCGTGGAGAAGGGGCAGACAGGCGCAGGTCTCGATCATGATCCATAGCCGGGTGTAGGCTGGAGCGGCTGCAAGGGCCGAATCATAAGTGTGGACCTCGGCAACCGAGCTGACCTTGGGCACCAGCACCGCGTCGGGTCCGGCAGCGGCGATGGCAGAGAGGTCATCCGCGCCCCATGGAGTGCCGAGGCCGTTGGCCCGGATGACAAGCTCGCGCCGTCCGAAGCCGCCCTCAGCCACGGCGGCTACGGCCATGGCCCGTGCTTCGATCTTGTGTTCGGGCGCGACCGAATCCTCCAGATCAAAGATCACCACGTCGGCCGGCAGGCTCCGCGCCTTAGCCAGGGCCTTGGGATTGGCGGCGGGCAGATAGAGGGCGGAGCGGCGCGGACGGATCGACTGGGTCATGCAGTGTCATCGCCCGGTCAGGATGATCACGCAAGCTGCCTGCCGCAGGAAAATTTCGCTTCGGCGCTGCGCTGAAAAACTTTCTCGCTGTCGGGGCACTGGAACTCTATCGAAATAGTCGACATAGCTTTGGAGCGACTCGCGATGGAATTCGATCTGGCCGCACTCTTGCCGTTCATCGCCGTTGGCTTTGCCGCTCAGGCGGTCGATGGCGCGCTCGGCATGGCTTTCGGGGTGATTTCCAACACCTTGCTGGTCGGTGTGCTGGGGATTCCGCCAGCCCAGGCCTCGCAACGGGTTCATGTGGTCGAATGCTTCACCACGGCCACATCCGGGCTTAGCCACCTGCTTCATGGCAACATCGACAAGGCGCTGTTCTTCAAGCTGCTGGTTCCGGGTATGATCGGGGGCGCGGCCGGGGCCTATGTGCTGACCTCGCTCGATGCCGAAGTGGTCAAGCCGTTCGTGCTGGTATATCTCTCCGCGATCGGCCTGATGCTGCTGTGGCGCGGGATCAAGTATCCGCCGCAGGCCAAGCCGGCCAGGGTCGTCGCGCCGCTTGGACTGCTGGGCGGGTTCCTCGATGCTGCTGGCGGAGGCGGCTGGGGGCCGGTGGTCACCTCCAACCTGCTGATTCAAGGCGCCGATCCGCGCAAGGTGGTGGGTACGGTCAATGCGGTCGAATTTTTCCTGACGCTGACGATCAGCGCGACCTTCATCTACCACCTCGGTTTTGCCGATCTGGCCGGAGCCACGCTGGGCCTGCTGATCGGCGGGCTCGCGGCCGCACCGCTGGGGGCCTGGGCGGCGAAGCATATCCCGACCAAGCCGATGCTGGTGATGGTCGGCGTGGTACTGACCGCGACCAGCGCCTTCGGAGTGTGGAAGGCCTGGGGCTAACCCTGTCCAAGCGCGACGGCCGCGCCTAGAAGGCGGCGGACATGGACAACCAGCTGCTGCTCATCTGCCTGCTGACCGCGGTGATCAATCTGATCGGCGCGCTGGCCTATGCCGCGCGGATCGCCGGGGTGCGGACCGGACGGATTGCGCTGAGCTTTGCCCTGTTCAACCTGTTGGTCCTGGTCAGCCGAATGTCCAATTCATTCCTCGGGCCGTTCCTGGCCAAGCGAATCGAGTTGCGGCTGGCTTCGGGCGGCGGGGATGCGCTGGCCGGCGATTTCCGGCTGGTGCTGGCCAGCGCCAGCGTTGCCGTGTTCATTGGCATCCTGCTGGTCCCCACTGCCCAGCGGCTGTTTGCTCAGGCGATCGGCTGGTTCCAGCACAACCGCTCGACCGCGCGGCTGGTGCTGCGCACTGCCTCGCCCGCCGGGCTTTCCGCCATCCGCCATTCGCTGACCATGCCATCGGCCCAGAACCTCAAGCAGCTGGGCAAGCCGAAGGATATCGGCTGGGGCGTGCTGATCGCCAACATGCTGGCCCAGGGGCTGATCACCGTCGGCGTGCTGGCCTCGCTTTATGCCGGTTACCTCAATCCCGAATTCCGCGTCACCGCATCGCAGCTTTCGGCGGTAATCAATGGTGTCGCGACGATCCTGCTGTTCGCCTTCATCGATCCGCAGATCTCGGTGATGACCGACGACGTGGTCGAAGGGCGGATGGACGCGAATGTGTTCCGCCGCGCGATTATCTGGATCTCGCTCAGTCGCCTCGCCGGCACGGTGGCCGCCCAGGTGTTCTTCATCCCCTCGGCAATGGCGGTCGCCTGGATCGCGAACTACGTTTGAGCGGGCCGGTGTTGCATCCACGCGTGAGCGGGACGACAAACCTTAACCCACCACTCCCGACGCAGCCAGAACCGCCAGGGTCAGCACGTCCGGTGCAATCGCGGTCATCGGTACGATCTGGACCGGCTTTTCCATTCCCAGCAGCATCGGGCCGATGGTGGCGTTGCCAGCCAGTTCGCGCAGCAGCTTGGCCGAGATATTGGCCGATTGCAGCCCCGGGAAGACCAGCACGTTGGCCGGCTGCGACAGGCGGCTGAACGGATAGTTCTTCATCACCGTCGGGTTGAGCGCCGCGTCGGGGGCGATATCGCCCTCGTACTCAAACGGCTGCTGTTCGGCATCGAGCAGCGCCACCGCATCGCGGATCGGCTCCAGCCAGCGCCCCGGCGGATTGCCGAAAGTCGAATAGGACAGGAAGGCGACCCGCGGCTCGTGGCCCAGGCGGCGGGCAACTGCGGCGGTTTCCTTGGCGATCCGGGCCAGGTCTTCGGCGCCGGGACGCTCGTTGACGGTCGTGTCGGCCAGGAAGGTGGTGTAATTCTTGCCGATCATCAGGTGGATACCAAAGGGCAGCTGGCCGTCCTTGGGATCGAGCACCTGGCGCACTTCGCGCATCGTCTGGGCAAAGGTCCGGGTCATGCCGGTGACCATGGCATCGCCGATCCCCAGCTTGAGCAGCATCGAGGCGAAGACGTTGCGATCCTGATTGACCATCCGCCGCACGTCGCGCTCAAGGAAGCCGCGCCGCTGCAGCCGTTCGTAGAGCAGCTCGACCATCGCGGGAACGTGTTCGCTGATCGCCGAATTCTCGATGTGGAAGGAGTCTGTATCGTCGATCCCGAGCTCGGCCAGCTTGGCCTTGACCTGGTCGGTCCGCCCAACCAGCACCGGCTCGCCATAGCCGAAATCGCGGTACTGGATCGCTGCGCGCAGCACGATCTCGTTCTCGGCCTCGGCGAAGATCACTCGCTTGGGATTGGCCTTGACCGTTTCATAGACCTGGGTGAGCACCGAGGTGGTCGGGTTGAGCCGGGCCTTCAGGCTGTGGCGATAGGCGTCGAAATCGTCGATCGGCTTGCCGGCCACGCCGGTATCCATCGCCGCCTTGGCGACAGCGGAGGAGACTACTTCCATCAATCGCGGATCGAACGGGGCGGGGATGATATAGTCCGGCCCGAACTGGTGCTTCTTGCCATAGGCCGCGGCCACTTCCTCGGGTACGGTTTCGCGGGCCAGCTCGGCGATGGCGCGGGCGGCGGCGATCTTCATCTCTTCGTTGATCGCGGTGGCCCGCACGTCGAGAGCTCCGCGAAAAATGAAGGGGAAGCCCAGCACGTTGTTGACCTGATTGGGATAGTCGCTGCGCCCGGTCGCGACGATTGCATCGGGCCGCACCGCCTTGGCATCGGGCGGGGTGATTTCGGGATCGGGGTTGGCCATCGCGAAGATGATCGGCTTCGGCGCCATCTTCTTGACCCATTCGGGCTTGAGCGCCCCGGCGGCCGACAGGCCGAGGAAGATGTCCGCTCCTTCCAGCGCTTCTTCCAGACTGCGCGCGGCGGTATCAATCGCGTGCGCGCTCTTCCACTGGTCCATCCCGCCTTCGCGGCCGCGATAGATCACGCCCGAACGGTCGCAGACGGTGACGTTCTGGTGGCGCACGCCCATCGACTTGATCAGCGCAGTGCAAGCCAGCGCCGAAGCGCCCGCACCGTTGACCACCACCTTGACGTCCTCGAACTTGCGGCCGGTCAGGAAGCAGGCATTAAGCAGCCCGGCGGCGGCGATGATCGCGGTGCCATGCTGGTCATCGTGCATCACCGGGATCTTCATGCGTTCACGCAGCGCCTGCTCGATCACGAAGCATTCGGGGGCCTTGATGTCTTCCAGGTTGATCCCGCCAAAGCTCGGCTCCATCAGGGCAATCGCCTCGATCAGCGCGTCGGGATCTTCGCTGGCCAGTTCGATATCGATCGAATCGACGTCGGCGAAGCGCTTGAACAGCACCGCCTTGCCCTCCATCACCGGCTTCGAGGCGAGCGCGCCGAGATTGCCCATGCCAAGGATCGCTGTGCCGTTGGAGATCACCGCAACCAGATTGCCCTTGGCGGTATAGTCATAGGCCGTGGCCGGGTCGTCATAGATCGCCTGGACCGGAACCGCCACGCCGGGCGAATAGGCCAGGCTCAGATCGCGCTGGGTCGCCATCGGCTTGGAGGCGATGATCTCGATCTTACCCGGGCGGATCGTGCTGTGATAGAACAGCGCCTCGCGCTCGGTGAAACGGACGTTGCTTTCGTTGGTCTGGGTGATGTCTTCGGCCACGGGTAATCTCCGGAATTCCTTCCCGCCCTAACGAAAGCAACGCCGCCGCGATAGGGGATAGATTGGATGCCAAGCCTCCCGAATCGCCGATACACGCGCTAGGCACTGTCCATGCACGCTCCGCCCCCGGCAACACCGATGATGCAGCAGTATTTTGCGCTCAAGGCGGAAGCTGGTGATTGCCTGCTGTTCTACCGGATGGGCGATTTCTTCGAACTGTTCTTCGACGATGCGAAGGCCGCCGCGCAGATCCTCGATATTGCGCTGACCAGCCGCGGCGACGGAGTGCCGATGTGCGGGGTGCCGGCCCATTCGGCCGAAGGCTATCTCGCCCGGTTGATCAAGGCCGGGTGCCGGGTGGCGATCGCCGAGCAGGTCGAGACTCCCGAGGAGGCGAAGAAGCGCGGCGGATCGAAGGCATTGGTCGCCCGCGATATTGTCCGCTTCGTCACCGCCGGAACCCTGACCGAAGAAGCCCTGCTCGAACCGCGCCGCGCCAATGTGCTGGCCGCGGTCTGCGAGGTGCGCGGTATGATCGGCCTGGCCGCCTGCGACATTTCGACCGGGCGGATGGAGCTGGAGGAATGCCCGGCCGACCGGCTGGGCGCGGCCTTGGCCCGGCTGGGGGCAAGCGAAGTGGTGGTGCCCGAAGGCTGGGCCGAAGCGCCGCCCGAGGCGATCCACCGTCCGACCCGCGATTTTGCCAGTGACGGCGGCGAAGCACGATTGAAGACGGTGCATGGGGTGGCGACGCTTGACGGGTTCGGCGACTTCAGCCGGACCATGCTGGCGGCGGCGGGCGGATTGATCGCCTATCTTGATCATGTCGGGCGGGGCCGTCTCCCCTTGCTGCTGCCGCCGGTCGCGCGCGAGGGGCAGGCTCATCTGGCGATGGACGAGGCGACCCGGGCCAGCCTGGAGATCCTCGTGTCCAGCCAGGGCGGGCGGCGCGGCAGCCTGATCGAAGCGGTCGACCGCTGCGTCACCGGGGCCGGAGCGCGGCAACTGGCCGAAGACCTGTCTGCTCCGCTGACCGATGCCGCGGCAATCGAGGCCCGACTGGCCCTGGTCCAATGGCTGCATGACAACGCCCTGCTGCGAGGCGACTTGCGCACTGTGCTTCGCGCGCTGCCCGATCTTGGCCGGGCGCTGGGCCGGGTCGTGGCCGGGCGGGGCAGCCCGCGCGATCTTGGCCAGTTGCGCGATGGGCTGAGCGAGGCGCGGCGGATCCACGATTACCTTCAAGGCAAGCCCGATCGCCCGGCACTGCTCGACGCGCTGCTGCCGCGGCTGACCGGGCATGGGGCGCTGACCGATCTCTATGCCCGCGCGCTAGTCCAGGCCCCGCCGACCGAACGCGGCCAGGGCGGCTACATCGCCGAGGGCTATGATCATGCGCTAGACGCGCTGCGCGAGACCTCAGGCAACGCCCGGCGCGCGATCGCTGCGCTGGAAGCGAAATACCGCGACCAGACCGGGATCGCGGCGCTGAAAATCCGCCACAACGGTGTGCTCGGATTTTTCATCGAGGTTCCCGCCAAGCACGCCGACCCGCTGATGGCGGCGGACAGCGGTTTCACGCATCGTCAGACCATGGCCGGGGCCGTGCGCTTCAACGCTCTGGCGCTGCACGAGGAAGCCAGCCGGATCGCCGAGGCTGGCGGCCATGCCCTTGCTGCTGAAGAAGCCCATTTCGAGGAACTGACTGCGGAAGCGGTCAAGGCTCGCCACGCGATTGCCGCCACGGCCGAGGCGCTGGCCCGGCTCGATGTTTCCTGCGGCCAGGCCGAGCGCGCGGCGGAAGGGGGCTGGTCGCGGCCCGCCATCGATGAGGACGCCTGCCTCGAGATCGAAGGCGGGCGGCATCCGGTCGTCGAAGCTGCGCTGGCGGCGCGGGGCGAGCGGTTCGTCGCCAACGATTGCCGGCTCGGCCCGGATGATCGGCTGTGGTTGGTCGGCGGTCCCAACATGGGCGGCAAGAGCACTTTTCTGCGCCAGAATGCGCTGATCGTGCTGCTGGCCCAGGCCGGCGCCTTTGTCCCGGCGGCGCGGGCCCGGATCGGGTTGACCGATCGCTTGTTCAGCCGGGTCGGGGCTTCAGACAATCTTGCACGCGGGCGCTCGACCTTTATGGTCGAGATGGTCGAAACCGCCGCGATCCTGGCGCAGGCAAGCGAGCGCAGCTTTGTGATCCTCGACGAGGTCGGGCGCGGAACCTCGACCTATGACGGGCTGGCATTGGCCTGGGCAGTGGTTGAGGCGGTGCACGGGGTCAACAAGTGCCGCTGCCTGTTCGCAACCCATTACCACGAGCTTTCGCGGCTCGCCGAAAGCTGCGAGGCGCTGTCGCTGCACCACGTCCGCGCCCGCGAATGGCAAGGCGATCTGGTGCTGCTGCACGAACTGGCCGAAGGGCCCGCCGACCGCTCCTATGGCCTCGCCGTGGCCAAGCTTGCCGGGGTGCCGGCACCGGTGGTGGCACGCGCTTCGGCGGTGCTCGAACGGCTTGAAAAGGGCCGGGCCGAGACCGGGGGGCTTGCTGCGGGTCTGGGCGACCTGCCGCTGTTCGCCGCCGCGATCGAGCACAAGCAGGAAGTGGTCGATACCCTGCGCGAGCGGCTCGGCGCGCTCGATGTCGATGCACTCAGCCCGCGCGAGGCGCTTGAGCTGCTGTACGAACTGAAGCGCGAGGCCGGCAAGATTCCTTAATCTTGCCCCGCTATGACCGGCGCCATGTTCTTTTTCGGCTTCGGCCCCAAGATGCGCCATGTCTTCATCAACCGCTGGAAAGCGGTAATGTGGTCACTTGGCGTACTGCTGACCGCCTATTGCACCGTACCAATGGCTGATCAGACCCGCCAGCATGAAGAGTCAAATGTTGCCAAGGCCCGCCCCATGCACAAATCGCCGTGGGCTAAGAACTGAAAAAGCCTGGTATTGGCGAACCGGATGAGGTCGGCTGGCTTCGCAGACCCATGGTTTTGCATTGTGGTTTCGGACCGGCCGCATTTACCGAGGCTGTGCCGGGAATTGATCGCCTGCTTGCAGCCTAGTTGGCAGAACGCTTGGGCACGGTGAAGGTCCCGGAAATCCGGCCGCCCCTGGGTGCCGGGCCACCGGCTCCGCCCAGCGCCGGAGAACCGCCACCAACCCGGCCATCGAGCGTCGATAGCCCCGAATTGAGGTCGATCGTCAACCGCCCGCCGGTAAGCCGGTCCGACCCGCGGTTAAGCGTGACGTTGCCGGCGAGAATGATCAGCCGCTTGTCGAAATCATAGATCGCGACATCGCCCGATGCCGCCTGGTTGGCGCGCTTGATGTTCACTCCGCCCACCGCATCAACCCGGTGGATCTTGAACCCGCCGCCTTCGGTCGAAAAGGCCATGGTTGTGCGCCCGGCCTGCAAGGTCATGTCGCCCTGGCTGATCACCACGTTGCCGGCCAGAATCGCGCGGTTGGCCTTGCCCTGAAGCTCGCCATGATCTGCCGAGAAGGTAACCGGCGCATCGCTGTTGTGCCCGGCGAAGACCTGAGCGTTAGACGGGGCCAGCGCAAGGATCGCCGCCGTGCCCAGCGCAAACCCGCCCAGCAGCGAACGCAGTGCGGTGGCCTTGAGACTGGGGCGGACGAGATTGGTCATTGCGGCATCCTGAAACTGGTCTGCACGAATCGCATCCTGACGTTGCCGTCCAGCATCAGCACGCGGTTGTCGAGATCGGCACTTATCCGCTCGGCGCTGAAAGTGCCAGATGGAATGGCGCCACTGACTCCTCCCGACCCCACGACCTGACGGTTCCTAAGGTCGATCGCAACGTTTTGGGTGGTCAGACGATAGCCGTCGGCGGCAGTGAACACTACCGGGCCTTCGACTGCGACGGTTTGCGCTGAGTAATCGTACTTGCCGCGCACTGCGGTCAGTTCAGCCGGACCGTCGCTGAGCCGGATCCGCGCGGCGAGGTTTTCCATCTGCACCACCGGCACGGTCGAGGTGACCTGAACCGCGCTGCCGGCGGTAACGGTAAAGGGGCGGCCGCGCTTGTCTTCACCGCGGTACATCGCATTGTTGACCCGTAGCCGTTCCGCCGTGACCGCCACCTTGTTGCGATCGAGCAGGAACGACAGCTCCCCTTCGGTGAACAGCGGACCAACGATCATTGCCGCAGCGATTGCTCCGACCAGGCCTGGCAGCCAGCGCGCCAGGACGTGGACCTTGCGGTCGTGCGAACCGCCCGGTGCGGCCCAGAGCCGGCGCTTGTCGCGGATGATGTCGGCGGCTTCGGTCATAGGCGCGGAGGATCAGGCCTCGTGGCTGAAGATGTCTTTGTCGGCCCAGCCCATCAGGTCGAGCCGGGCGCGGTGCGGCAGGTAATCGAAGGCGGCCTGTGCGGCCTCGCTGCGGTGCTCGCGCGCCAGGCGTTCGACCAGAATGCCATGCATCGCGTGGAGATAGCGCACGTCGCTGGCGGCATATTCGCGCTGCGCTTCGGACAGTTCAGGGCCACCCCAGTCGCTCGACTGCTGCTGCTTCGACAGTTCCTTGCCCAGCAGCTCGCGAACCAGGTCCTTCAGGCCATGCCGGTCGGTATAGGTACGCACCAGCTTGCTGGCGATCTTGGTGCAGAACACCGGCGCAGCCACCACGCCCATATAATGCTCGATCGCGGCGAGATCGAAGCGGGCGAAATGGTAGAGCTTGATCCGCGCCGGATCGGCCAGAACCGCCTTCAGATTGGGGGCGTCATAGCTGGAGCCGGGTGCGAACCGCACCAGGTGCTCATCGCCGCCACCGTCCGAAATCTGCAGCAGGCAAAGCCGGTCGCGCGGGGTCAGAAGACCCATCGTCTCGGTATCGACCGCAACCGGCCCGGATCCCAGCACGCCGGCGGGGAGATCTTCTTCGTGGAGATAGACTGCCATATCGGCAAAGTGCTTAGGCTGATTGGAGCGGGGTGAAAAGCCCTGCTTTCCCCTTCAACCGTCATGCTGAACTTGTTTCAGCATCCATTTCGCCCCAATCATAGACTTCGAGATGGGGCACGATGGACCCTGAAACGAGTTCAGGGTGACGAGGTTGGTTGGAATGGCAGGCAACGATGCAGTTCCCGAAAGTTGGCGCGATGTTCTGGGTCTCGTGCTGGCCAGTCCCAAGTCGCGCGCGCTGGGCCTCTTTTTGAACGCCGAGGAAGCAGCCGGCAAGGCGATCTACCCGCCGCGCGGCAATCGCCTTGCCGCGCTGGAGCTGACCCCGCTCGAAGCGGTCAAGGTTGTGATCCTGGGGCAGGACCCCTACCACGGCCCCGGCCAGGCCCATGGCCTCAGCTTCTCGGTGCAGGACGGAGTGCGGGTGCCGCCCAGCCTGGTCAATATCTACAAGGAACTGGAAAGCGACCTGGGCCTGCCGCGTGCGCAGCACGGCAACCTTTCCAAATGGGCCCGGCAAGGCGTGCTGCTGCTCAATGCTGCGCTGACGGTTGAGGACGGGAGGCCCGCCTCGCACCAGGGCAAGGGCTGGGAAGAGATCACCGACGCGGTGGTCGCAGCCGCCGCTGCCAAGCAGAGCCCGTGCGTTTTCATGCTGTGGGGCAATCACGCCCGCAAAAAGGCGATGAGTGTGCCGGGACTGATGAACAGCCATCACCTGGTCCTCACTGCCCCGCACCCCAGCCCGCTTTCGGCCCATTCGGGGTTCCTGGGTTGCAAGCATTTCAGCCAGGCCAACGCATTTCTCGAAGCCAATCGGCGCGGGGGAGTGGACTGGGGTCTCTGACCTTGGCACAGTCGCTGCCATGGCACTTGATCTTCCCCTGACCGACGAAGCCCAGCAGCTGCGCGATGCCCTTGGGCGCTACCTGACGGACAATCCTAAACCGGACTGGCGAGGCCTGTCCGAGGATCTTGGTCTGATGGGCATCGGTATACCCGAGGCGAGCGGCGGGACCGGCGGCGGAGCGATCGAACGCGCGGTGGTGGCCGAGGCACTGGGTCCGGAGCTGGCCGGATCGGACTGGCTTTCGCACAATGTTGCGGCAAGCCTGCTGGCGCGGCTGGCGCCCGGGCATGCCTTGCTGGGCGATCTGGCCATGGGCGAGCAGCGGATTGCACTGGCCTTGGGTGATGATGGGGCGGTCTTCGCGCAGGTTCCCGGCGGGGCCAAGGCCGACTGGCTGCTGGCGGTGACCCCTGCCGGAGCGCGATTGGTGCCCGCCAGTGCCTGCGAGCGCCGGGCGCGCGCCATGTTCGATACGACCGAGACTGCCGATGTAACGATTTCTGCCGGGGCCGGAGAAGAGCTGGCGCAGGACGGCGAGGCCCATGCCTGGGCCAGCAATGCCACACTAGCCGGTCGCTGCGCCGAATGCACCGGGCTGATGGCGCGGATGCACGCGGATACCACGATTTATCTCAACCAGCGCGAGCAGTTCGGCCAACCGATCGCCCGATTCCAGGTGCTGCGCCACCGCATATCCGACATGCACATGGCCTTGCTCAAGGCCGGGGCGCTGACCGAGCGCGCGGTGCTGGCGGAAGACACGTCCGGCTGGGATCACGCAGTCAGCGCCGCGGTGGTCGAAACGATCGACGCGGTCCGTTATGTCGGCGAAAACGCGGTGCAGCTTCACGGCGGGATGGGCGTGACCGAGGAATTGGACCTGGGCGGCCAGTTCAAGCGCGGGCTGACGATTATTGCCGGGTTCGGGCCGAGGACCGCGCATCTGGCGCGGCATGCTGAAGCGCTAGCCTAGCGAAACCCGGGCAATCAGATCCCGTTGGATCTCGTTCGACCCGGCATAGATCGTCGCCGCCCGCCCGTTGAGGTAGCGCGGTGCGGCGGTGGCCAGGCGGTCGCTCGATTGCCCATCGGGAATACACCAGGCTTCTGCGCCGGCGACATCGCATTCGAGCACGGCGATGCGCTGCTGGGCTTCGGTGCCCTGGACTTTCAGCACCGAGGCATAGAGCGCGGCTTCTGCTCCGCTCGCCCCGATCGACTTCATCTCGATCGCTTCCAAGGCCTCGACGGTCACCATCTCGCGGCGGATCCGGTCTTGCAGCACCGGGTCGAGGCCAGCCTCGTCCTTAAGCTTGCCCAGTGCGGCAAACAGGGTGGGGGCATAGCGCCCGCCGCGCTCGTAAGTCAGCAGGTACTTGGCGACTGACCAGCCGTCATTCTCCTCGCCAAGCCGATTGGCCACGGGCACGCGGACATTGTCGAAGAACACCTGGTTGAGCTCATGCTCACCCGCCAGGCTGATGATCGGATCGACCTTGAGCCCGGGGGTTGCCATATCGATCAGCACGAAGCTGATCCCGGCCTGCGGCTTGCCTTCGGTGCTGGTGCGGACCAGCGCGAACATCCAGTTGGCGTGGTGGGCGTGGGTGGTCCAGATCTTCGAGCCGTTGAGGACGTAGTCATCGCCGTCCCGCTCGGCCTTCAGCTTCAGGCTGGCGAGGTCCGATCCCGAACCGGGCTCGGAAAAGCCCTGGCACCAGTAATGCTCGCCCGACAGGATCCGGGGCAGGAAGAAGTCCTTCTGCTCTTGCGAGCCGTAATGCATCAGCACCGGGGCAACCATCTTGACCCCCTGCGGAAGCAGGTTTGGCGTTCCGGCGCGGGCGCATTCGGCGGCAAAGACGTACTTCTGCAGCGGCGTCCAGCCGGGACCGCCATATTCGACCGGCCAATCGATCGCCCCCCAGCCGCGCGCGGTCAGCGCCCGCTGCCAGGCCACGGCGTGCTGCGGCTCCGAAAAGACCGAAGTTGCGCGGCGTCCGGCGCGGGCCAATTCGGGGGTCAAGGCTTCGGCCAGGAAGGCGCGCACTTCGGCGCGGAAGGAGGTGAGGTCGGTCATGGGCGCAGAATGGCAGGTCAGCCGCGCTTGGCAAGTCGCTCCAGCATGGCATCAGCCATTCGCATGCCAAAGAGAGGCCCTTGCAGCGGATAAAGGTAGGGTTCGATCACTTCGGCCTCGATCACAGCCAGTTCGCCGCTGTCCAGCCGGACCATGTCGATCCGGGCGTAGAGCGGAGCCTCGGCGAAGGGCAGCATCGCCATCACGCCTTCGGCGGCCGCGCGATCGGCGGGGGCGGGTTCGACGGCAATCTCGATCCCGCCGTAGAGCGACTGGATCCGGTAGTCGCCTCCGGTCGCCTGCTTGACCAGCCCGTGGCTGAACTGGCCGTCGACGAAAATGAAGCTGTGCTCGCCCTCGGTCTGGATCGCGGACAGAAACGGCTGGATCATCGCTGGCTGGTCGATCCGCCAGTCGGCCGGGGGCGGTGCGGTTCGGCTGAAGCTGTCCTGTCCGATCGCGCCCGCGCCGACGCGGCGTTTCACCACCACCCGGTCGCAGCCGAAATGGTCGAAGGCGGCAAGGACATCGGCGGGGCCGGCGCTTTCGGGCCAGAGCGTCGGGATCGACGTGGCCCCGCGTTCGGCCAGTTCGCGCAAGTAGAGCTTGTCCGAATTCCAGTGGATCACCCGGGCCGGATTGGCCACCACCACGCCGGCCGTCTCCAGCGCCTCAAGCCGCTCAAGGAATTCATCCTTGGCTTCGGTATAGTCCCACGGCGTGCCGAGGTAGGCGAGGTCGAACCTGGTCAGCTCCTCCAGCGGCGCGCGCCAGTCGATCCCGACCAGTTCGGCGCGGGTCCCCAGGCCCGCGGCGATGGCATCGAACAGCAAGTCGTGCTCAAACGCATCGGGACGGCGGGTGGGCGAGCCGGGCAAGGTATCGGGGCAAGCGAGGAAGGCGATTTTCGGCACAGGATGTCCTTTGACAGGCAGTGACCGCCCGGTAACCATCTGGCGGGCGCGCTGACAACACCTATCTTGGGCGCGTTACCCGGCCCGAAGCCATAGGCCGGATGTGGAGATACCCGATGATCGAATTGCGCCCTTTCGCCTCGCTTGGCGCAGCCAACCATGGCTGGCTTGATGCCCATCACCACTTCTCTTTTGCCGGCTATCACGATCCGGCGAGGGTTCATTGGGGGGCGCTGCGGGTCTGGAATGACGATGCGATCGCCGCGCGAAGCGGTTTTCCGCCGCATGGGCACGACAACATGGAGATCATCACCTATGTCCGCAGCGGAGCGATCAGCCACACCGACAGCCTGGGCAATCAGGGCCGCACCGAAGCGGGCGATGTGCAGGTGATGAGTGCAGGCACCGGGATTCAGCATTCGGAATACAATCTGGAAAACGAGGAATGCCAGCTCTTTCAGATCTGGATCCTGCCCGACGAGCGCGGTCATGCCCCCAGCTGGGGCGCACGGCCCTTTCCCAAAAACAGCCGCGACGGTAAGTTTGAAGTGCTTGCTTCGGGCCTGGCGGGTGATGGCGATGCCCTGCCGATCCACGCGCAGGCGCGGGTTGCCGGGGCTTTCGTGAAAGCTGGAGAGACGGTGCGCTTTGAAACCAGCGCAGCGCGCCATGTCTATCTGGTCCCCGCGACTGGCCGGGTCCGGATTGGCGATGTCGATGCCCAGGCCCGCGATGGCGTGGCAATCACCGGTGAAAGCTTGATCGAAGTGACTGCGCTGGAGGACTCCGAATTGGTGCTGGTCGATAGCGCCTGATGGGCCGGAGTGCGTTACTTCAGCGCGGCAGTTCGCTCACCCCCATCAGCATTTCGTCGACCGCGCGCGCGGCCTGGCGGCCTTCGCGGATCGCCCAGACCACCAGGCTCTGCCCCCGGCGCATGTCGCCGCAAGCAAAGATCTGCGGATCGCTGGTGCGGTAGTTGCTGACATTGGCCGAGACGTTGCCGCGGGGATCAAGTTCGACCCCGGCCTGATCGAGCAGGCCCTGCTTTTTGGGGCCAACAAAGCCCATCGCCAGCAGAATCAGATCGGCCTTGAGCGTAAATTCGCTGCCTTCGATCTCCTGCATCCTGCCATTGACCCATTCGACCCGGACGCAGACCAGGCCGGTGACTTTGCCGTCCACACCTTCGACCCGCTTGGCGTTGATCGCCCAGTCGCGGATGGCGCCTTCTTCGTGGCTGGTCGAGGTGCGCAGCTTTAACGGCCAATCGGGCCAGGTCAGCGCCTTGTCCTCATGCTCGGGCGGTTTGGGCATGATCTCGATCTGGGTCACAGAGGCTGCGCCCTGACGGTTGGAGGTGCCGACGCAGTCACTTCCGGTATCGCCGCCGCCGATCACGATCACGTGCTTGCCCGTGGCGAACAGCGATCCCCGCGGGGCCGCGCGCAATTCGTCGTCGCCAGCATTGCGCTTGTTCTGCTGGGTCAGGAACTCCATGGCGAGGCGCACCCCGGCCATTTCGGCGCCGGGAATGGTCAGCTGGCGCGGGTCTTCGGCCCCGCCCGACAGGACGATGGCGTCAAAGTTCTCGCGCAGCGAATCGACCGAGACATGGACGCCAACCTCGGTGCTTTCCTTCAGCACCACGCCCTCGGCCTGCATCTGCATCAGGCGGCGGTTGATCTGGTCCTTTTCCATCTTGAAGTCGGGAATGCCGTAACGCAGCAGCCCGCCCAGCCGATCGTTCTTTTCAAACAGCGTCACCGAATGGCCCGCGCGGGCCAATTGCTGGGCAGCGGCCATTCCGGCCGGGCCAGAGCCTACTACGGCAACGGTCTTGCCGGTCCGCCTGGCGGCGACCTGCGGCACAATCCAGCCTTCTTGCCAACCGCGATCGACGATTGCGCATTCGATCGATTTGATCGTGACCGGCTGGTCGACGATGTTGAGCGTGCAGCTCGCTTCGCACGGCGCGGGGCAGATCCGGCCGGTGAATTCAGGGAAGTTGTTGGTCGAATGCAGCACTTCCAGTGCATTCTGCCAGTCCCCTTCATAGACCAGGTGGTTCCAGTCCGGGATGATGTTGTTCACCGGGCAACCGTTGTGACAGTACGGGATCCCGCAATTCATGCAGCGGCTGGCCTGCGCCTTCAGCGCCGGCTCGGGATGCGGAATGACGAATTCCTTGTAGTGGTGCAGCCGCTCCTTGGGATCGGCATAGGTGCGATCCTGGCGGTCTAGCTCGAGAAAGCCGGTTTCCTTGCCCATGTCGTTTACTCTGCTGCGACCGAAGCGGCAGCCAGCCGCTCGGCCTCGATTTGCTTCAGCGCCTTCGCATAGTCGCGCGGCATCACCTTGACGAACTGGCTGACCGTGGTCTGCCAGTCATCGAGCAGGGCGCGGGCGCGCCGGCTGCCGGTGTGGAGGTGGTGGCGTTCGAGCAGCACCCGCAGCCGCTCGGCATCGTGGCGCAGATGATCGCCCATGCCGTTGTCATAGACGCTCTGCGTGCGCTGCAGCGGCCGGCCTGCCCCGTCATCTTCGTCGCGCTCTGCACTGATCGGCAGCAGATCGACCTGGGCCGGGTTGCACAGACTGGCGAAGGTGCCATCCGGGTCATAGACATAGGCGATCCCGCCCGACATGCCGGCGGCAAAGTTGCGGCCGGTCTTGCCGATCACGCAAACCACCCCGCCGGTCATGTATTCGCAGCCGTGATCGCCGCAGCCTTCGACCACCGCGACCGCGCCCGAATTGCGGACCGCGAACCGCTCGCCCGCGACACCGTTGAAAAACGCCTCGCCGGCAATCGCGCCATAGAGCACGGTGTTGCCGACTATGATGTTGGCGCTGGCATCGCGGTCGACATGGGCCGGCTGGCGGACGATCACGCGCCCACCTGACAATCCCTTGCCGACATAGTCGTTGCCGTCACCGGTCAGGTCGAGCGTCACCCCGTGCGCCAGCCAGGCGCCGAAACTTTGTCCGGCGACCCCGGTCAGCTTCACCTTGATCGTGTTGTCAGGCAGCCCGGCATGGCCAAACTTGCGCGCGACTTTGCCTGAGAGCATCGCGCCGACAGTGCGGTTGACGTTGATCACCTTGCGTTCGATCACCACTGGCGACTTGCTTTCCAGCGCATCGGCGGCGGCGGCGATCAGTTCGTTGTCGAGCGCCTTTTCGAGCCCGTGATCCTGGGTGCCGCTCCAGCCCAGCGAGGGGCTGTCGCCAAGTGGGACCTGGTGGAGGATGCGGCTCAAATCAACCCCGCCAGCCTTCCAGTGGTCGATTGCTTGCCTTGTATCGAGCCGGTCAACCCGCCCGACCATTTCGGCCACCGTGCGGAAGCCCATCTCGGCCATGATCGCCCGCAGTTCCTCGGCAACGAAGAAGAAGTAATTGATCACGTGCTCGGGCTGGCCGGTGAAACGTGCTCGCAGCAGCGGGTCCTGCGTTGCGACGCCGACCGGGCAGGTATTGAGATGGCACTTGCGCATCATGATGCACCCGGCCGCGATCAGTGGCGCGGTGGCAAAGCCGAACTCGTCAGCGCCAAGCAGCGCTGCCACCGCGACATCGCGCCCGGTGCGAAGGCCGCCATCGGCCTGCACGCAAATCCGCGATCGCAGGTTGTTGAGCAGCAAGGTCTGCTGGGTTTCAGCAAGGCCGATCTCCCAAGGGGAGCCAGCGTGGGTAAGACTGGTCAGCGGCGAAGCGCCAGTCCCGCCTTCATAGCCGGAAATCGTGACGTGATCGGCCCGCGCCTTGGAAACGCCGGCCGCAACTGTGCCGACCCCGACTTCGGCCACCAGCTTGACCGAGATCCGCGCGGTATCGTTGACGTTTTTAAGGTCGTGGATCAGCTGGGCCAGATCCTCGATCGAATAGATGTCGTGGTGCGGCGGCGGGCTGATGAGCCCGACCCCGGGGGTCGAGTGGCGGGTCGCGCCGATCGTCTTGTCAACCTTGTGCCCGGGCAGCTGGCCGCCTTCGCCGGGCTTGGCACCCTGGGCCATCTTGATCTGCACGTCATCGGCATTGACCAGGTATTCGGTGGTCACGCCAAAGCGGCCGCTGGCAACCTGCTTGATCGCCGAGCGCATCGAATCCCCGTTGTCGAGCGGCTTGAACCGCTTGGGGTCTTCGCCGCCTTCGCCGGTGTTCGACTTGCCGCCGATCCGGTTCATCGCCAGCGCCAGCGTGGTGTGTGCTTCCCAGCTGATCGAGCCATAGCTCATCGCCCCGGTAGCGAAGCGCTTGACGATCTCGCTGGCCGGTTCGACTTCGCTGATGTCGATCGGCTTTTCAGCTTGCTTCAGCGCCATCAGCCCGCGGATGGTCAGCATCCGGCTCGACTGGTCGTTGATCGACTGGGCGAAAGCGCGGTACTTGTCCGGCACATTGCCGCGCACCGCATGCTGGAGGCTGGCAATGTTCTCCGCCGTCCAAGCATGTTCTTCGCCGCGCAGGCGCAGCCCATACATTCCGCCGACATCGAGCATCTTGGCGTAGATCGGATTGTTGCCATAGGCGGTCTGGTGGCGGCGGACGGTTTCCTCGGCCACCTGAGCCAGGCCGATCCCCTCGATCGTGGTCGCGGTGCCGGTGAAATATTTGTTGATGAATTGGCTCGACAGGCCGACCGCGTCGAAGATCTGTGCTCCGCAGTACGACTGGTAAGTGCTGATGCCCATCTTGGACATCACCTTCAGGATGCC
>CAZOSI010000052.1:0-18076 GCA_964582485.1 uncultured Novosphingobium sp. | reverse complement strand
GCCCAGATTGAAAAGAAGGAAATGACCATGACCCAACAGAGCACCCTTGCCAACAAGCTGGCCGCAGCTGCTTCGGCCCTCGTACTTTCGCTCGTGCTGATCAGCGGCACCGTTTCGATGCCTTCGACTGCCCAGGCGCAGACGGTTTACGTCGGCGAAATTGCCTGATCCCCCTAAATCAAGGACTGAGACAATGGAAAACGAATACAGCGTTCCTGCCCGTGGGTTCCGCCTCGACAAGCTCAACGGCAAGTTCATGGGCGTGTGCAGCGGCATCGCCAACTACACCGGTTGGGATGCCAACCTGATCCGCATCGGCTTTGCCCTTGGCACGATCTTCGGCTTTGGCAGCCTGATCCTGATCTACCTTGCGATCGGCCTCATCGCCGATTGACCGGATCGCCGGTGAGGCCCCGCCTGCGGGCGGGGCCGACCACCGGAAAATTCAGACTGCTTCCGCCTTGGCAAAGGGTGAAAAGTCGGTCCCGGTGTCGAATACATCGACTCCCTCGCGCCGCTTGAACCAGCCGACCACTGCATAGGTCACCGGGGTCAGCAGCGCTTCCCACGCCACCTTCAGGAACCAGTTGGTGACCATCACGGTCAGCACCTGGTCGGTCGTCCAGATCCCCAGGAAAGCGACCGGATAAAAGATCAGGCTGTCCACGCCCTGGCCGAACACGGTCGATCCGATCGTCCGCGCCCACAGGTGCTTGCCGCCGGTGATGATCTTCATCCTGGCGAGAACGAAGCTGTTGACGAATTCCCCGGCCCAGAAGGCCAGGACCGAAGCGGCGACGATCCGCCAGGTCGATCCGAACACGCTTTCATAGGCGGCTTGCCCGTCCCAGCCGGTCGCAGGCGGCATCGCGACCACCACAAAACTCATGAAGGCCATGAAGATCAGCGCGGCAAAGCCCATCCACACGCAGCGGCGGGCATTGGCATAGCCGTAGACCTCGGTCAGCACGTCGCCAATCACGTAGGACAGCGGGAAAAACAGGATCCCTGCGCCAAAGGTAAAGCCGCCCACTGTCGCGAGCTTGGCCGCCCCGATCAGGTTCGACAGCAGCAGGATCGCGACGAAGGCCGCCATCACATAGTCGAAATAGCGGAAATGGCGGCGGGCGCCCGAAGCGCCGTCGATGTTCTGGAGTGTCCCTGTCATGCCGGCAACGCTAGCGATGTTTGCGCAGCGCGCAAAGCCTGCCTATGAGGGCAGCGCTGGGGCGCCCGTAGCTCAGCTGGATAGAGCACCTGCCTTCTAAGCTGGTGGTCGCAGGTTCGAATCCTGCCGGGCGCGCCACTTTCCCCAACCGCGTGATTGTTGTCACGGCCTGAAGGCGGACTTCGGGTTAGGTCGATCCGCGACCCGACCCGGAGGGCAACCAATGGGCACCTGCCCCCGCGCGCCAAATCGCGCGGGGGCCTTTTATCCGCGCGCGGCGCTTTCCAGGACTTCGCCATGCACTGGATAGCCGGCATCGTCTGGAATCAGCAGCCACGGCACGCCATCGCGCACTTCCATGAAGGGCGTAATCATCGTCGATGGATACTCGGCCACGTGGGCCAGTGCGGCGTCAAAGTGATCGAACAGCGCCAGCCGCTCCAGATTGCGGCGGGTAGGGAAGATTACCTTGATCTCCCCGCTGTCGGCCAGGCGCAGCGCTTCTGTCGCGCTCGCCCAGAACAGCCGGGTGTTCTCGGTTGCATCGACCAGCAGATCGACCGCGCCGGTGCCCAGGTTGGTAAGGTAAAAGCGAGTATCGAACACTCGGATTTCGCGGTGTTTGGGTCGCCAGCGCGAGAATGGCACGAGCCCCTCCAGGTCAAGCGTCCAGCCCATGGATGCGAGCACCGGCGCCAGGGCTCCGGCATCCAGCAACTGTGCCCGCGCTGCGCGGGCTTCATCCAGATTCGGGCGCTGGTGCAGACCAACCGCGAGTCCGGTTTCTTCGAGAGTCTCGCGGATCGAGGCGATCCGGGCGGCCAGTTCCTCACGGCTTTCCTCATCGGCGGCCCCATGGGAATCGGCCAGTTCGCGATCGGCGTCATCGACCCGCCCGCCCGGAAACACTGCGGCGCCCCCGGCAAAGCGCATTTCCTTGGAGCGCTGGACCATGAGCAGCTCTGGCGGACCGCCCTGAGGACAGTTGCGGAATATGACCAGCGTGGCGGCGGGAATGGCCGGCGGGATCTCGCCCTCGGGATCGAAGATGTCCTTGATATCCATGGTCCGCAGGGTGCCGCCTTGGCCACAATTTGCCAAGCGAATTAATCGCCCGATTAGTGTCGGAATAGCTTACATGGCCGAGAGTTTGCACAGCTCGAACAGTTCCTAACCTGCTAAAAAATAACAGGTCGGCCCAATTGGCACGCTCTCTGCATTACCTTTCATACCCCCAAGCAGTCTCGAATGAGGCGGGGCCGCCCTCTGGTCTCCGCGGTCCCGCCTCCCCGAGAAAATCCCCAAATCGACAAATCCGGGAAAAAGACTGCCGGCATTCAGCAGGGTCAATATGCCCTTAATGGTGCGCTAATCTTTTCTTGAGCCGTCGCGGATAGGACCCGTGTCTAGTCAAAGGCATCGGCGTTACGCCAAAGCCTTGGCCGAAAGACGGGAATGGCGACTAGTAAGGGCACTCAAACGGATTGGCGTAAAACGCATCTGTTCGGACCGATCGTCGGTCTGACGCTCGGCGTCCTTGCCTTGCTCGTCTTTACCTCGGCTTTGCTGGTCTACCGTTTCGATGCCACGGCCAATGCCCGTGAACAGCACATGGTCCAGCACGGGTTCGTGCGACAGATTGAAGAGCTCGACAAAGTTGTGGCCACACAGGTCGGCTGGGACGATGCAATCAGGATGCTGGATCATCAGCAGGACGGCAATTGGGCGGATTTCAACATCGGCAACTACCTCTACACTTTCAACGGGTTTACCCACTCGTTCGTGGTCGATGGGGCAGAGCAAGTGTTCTACGCCTCGCTCAATGGTGAGCGAGCCGGACTTGAAGCCTATGCGCCCTTCGCCACCAGCGCGGCGAGCCTTCTGCCCCAGATTCGCAAGGCGGAACTGCAACGTCCCCCGCTTCGCCGTCGGCCTGGCAAGAACAACATCGTCATTCCGCCGATCCAGGCCAACACTTATGCCCGGATCAATGGGCGGACCTATATCGTTACCGCCACGCTGGTTCAGCCTGACTTCGGCGCGTATCTGCCCAAAGGCTCGCGCGCTCCAGTGACGATCGCTGCGATTCCGCTCGACCAGGCCTTCCTCAAGGCCTTTGGGCAACGCTATCTTCTCGACGATCTCAGTCTTGCACCACCAGACGCCGCGCTTGCCCCGATCGGTACGCTTGCCCTGCGCGATACGAGCGGGGCCTCGGCCGGTGTATTGAAGTGGAACCCGCGCGAACCGAGTGCGGTCCTGTTCGACCAATTGCTGCTGCCGCTGCTGATCGTGCTGGGCTTGCTCTGTGTGCTAGCCCTAACAATGATGCGGCGTAGCAGCGCGGTGGTAGCCGATCTGATCGCCAGCGAAGCCCGGTCGAAGCACCTTGCCTTCCACGATCCGCTGACCCAGCTGCCCAACCGGGCGATGCTGTTCGATCGGCTCCACAAGTTACTCGGCGCAATCGGCAGCCAGGGTGGACATGTCATGGTCGCTTGCGTCGACCTCGACCGGTTCAAAGAGATCAACGATACACTGGGACACCATGCCGGGGATCTCGTCATAGCCGAGACGGCGGTCAGGCTGCGGGCGGTTTGCGGTGAAGCGAATCTGATCGCCCGGCTTGGCGGCGACGAGTTCGTGGTGCTGTGCGACAAGGCTGACTGCACGGACGCCGAAGCGATCGGCGAACGGATCCTGAAGGCCGTTTCCCGGCCGATCCAATGCGAATACGGGCGCCTTGATATCGGCTGTTCGGTTGGAACCGCAGTGATCGATCACTCAGGCGTCGAGCCGACCGAAGCTCTGCGCTGGGCCGATCTGGCACTCTATCGGTCAAAGCAGGACGGGCGCGGAAGAGTCAGCCTGTTCGAACCGGCAATGGACAAGGCGCTGCAAGACCGCCGTTCACTCGAGGTTGACCTCCGCGAAGCCCTGGCCTCAGCGCAACTTCGAATGGTGTACCAGCCGCAAGTGGATCTCGCTGGGACGATCTTAGGAGTAGAGGCCTTGCTCCGCTGGAATCATCCGGTTCGCGGCGATGTGCCGCCCGGTCTGTTCGTCCCGCTGGCCGAAGAGACCGGATTGATCCTGCCGCTGGGCGAATTCGTTTTGCGGCGGGTCTTTCAGGAAACTCGCGATTGGCGCAAAACCAGGGTCGCAATCAACGTCTCAGCGGAACAGATGCGTTCGCGCGGGTTTGCGGCCCAGGTCGCTCGGCTCGCGGCCGAGGCAGGGATCGAACCTGCGCGCTACGAAGTTGAACTGACCGAGACCGCCCTGCTGTGCGATGATCCGACTACAACCGGAAATATCAATGCTTTGAAAAAGCTTGGATTTTCATTCGCGCTCGACGATTTCGGCACCGGCTATTCCAGCCTCAGCGTGCTGCAGCGGTTCTCTGTCGACAAGAACAAGATCGATCGGTCTTTCGTAAGCGGGCTGAGCCACGATGGCGAAAGCGAAGCACTGGTCGACGCGATGATCCGCCTGGCCCGGGCGCTCAATCTGCGGGTCATCGCCGAAGGCGTTGAATCCGCCAGCCAGCGCGAGCGGCTCGTTTCGTGTGGCTGCAGCGAGTTCCAGGGTTTCCTGACCGGACGACCAATGGAATTCGACGCGGTGGCAGCTTTGACCGGTGAGGGTCAGGCCGCCGCTTTTGGTGCGCTCAAGCGGGCGTAAGCCCGGCGTCGGCCATTAGCTGTTCCAGCTCGCCGGCCTGATACATTTCCATCATGATATCGCTGCCGCCAACGAATTCGCCCTTCACATAGAGCTGCGGGATCGTCGGCCAGTCCGAATAGGCCTTGATCCCCTGGCGTACTTCCATGTCCTGCAGCACATCGACGCTTTCGTACGGGACGCCAAGGTGATCGAGGATCGCCACCGCCTTGCTTGAAAAGCCGCATTGCGGGAACAGCGGCGTGCCTTTCATGAACAGGACGACGTCGTTGCTGGTGACGATATCGGTGATGCGGGCATTGGTATCGGACATGGTATTCTCCTCGCCGTCTCAGGTGGGAACGGCGGTGGTCAGTTGCAAGGCATGCAGCGTACCGCCCATGTCTTCGCCGATCGCGGCATAGACCAGCTTGTGCTGGGCCACCCGCGGCTTGCCGACAAAGGCGGCGGAAACAACGTGCGCGGCCCAGTGGTTGTCGTCGCCGGCCAGGTCGGTCAGCGTGACTTCGGCATCGGGCAGGCCGGCCTTGATCCGGGCGATGATTTCCGTGCCCGTCATGGCCATCGGATCAGGCCTCGCCCATCAGCGCGCGGCGGGCTTCGACGGCCTTGGCCTCCAGCGCGGTGCGGATATCGCCCTCGCTGATGTCGATCCCGGCTGAAGTCAGATCGCCCAGAAGCTTGCGGATCACGTCCTCGTCGCCAGCTTCCTCAAAATCGGCCTGGACCACTGCCTTGGCATAACCTTCGGTCTCAACCGCTGAGAGGCCCATCTTCTCAGCCGCCCAGGCGCCCAGCAGGCGATTGCGGCGGGCGGTGATCCGGAATTGCATTTCCTCATCGTGGGCGAACATGGCTTCCTCGGCGCGTTCGCGATCGTTGAAGTCGGTCATTGGTGCTCCTGCATGCTGTTGGCCTAGCCTGCCTTGGGAGGCGGCGCAGCCTGGACCTGATACGAATCGTGGCAGCCCTTGCACGACGCTGCGGTAGAGGCAAGCGCGGCGTCGAACGCCGCCTTGTCTTCCGCTTTGGCAGCATCGGCCAGGGCCTTTGTACTGTCGGCAAAGGTCTTGGCCTTCGCCGCAAAGCCGGCTTTGTCGGTCCACACCGATGGCATGGCCCGGCTGGGCACGCCCTTGGTGCTGTCGGCAAACAGCGCTGGCGCGGCGGCGGCCCATTTGGCCAGACTACCGGCCGGAAAGGCCAGGCTCTTGAGCGGCGCGCCGTTGGTGCTGGCTCCGCGCAGCAGGTTCATCGTCGATGCCGACATCGCCATTCCGGCTTGCCGCGCCAGGACCAGATCCTGCGGACTTGGCGAGGTGGGCCTGGCCACCGGCTTGGCATAGACGGCCCAACCCGTGGCAAGCAGGGCCCCTGCTATGACGATCCGTGCTGCGATCATGGCTTTGTCTCCCAGGCGCCGCTGGCGTCAGTCCATGGTCACCACGACCTTGCCGATCGCCTTGCGCTCGGCCAGCATGGTAATCGCTTCGCCCCCGCGCTCAAGCGGGAAAGTGGCAGAGATGCGTGGATTCACTTTGCCTTGTTTGAGCAGCTCGAACAGCTTGGCGATATGCACCGCGTTGGCCTTGGGCTCGCGCGCGGCGAAAGCGCCCCAGAACACGCCGCAAACGTCGCAGCTTTTCAGCAGCGTCAGGTTGAGCGGCAGGCGGGCGATCCCGGCGGTAAAGCCGACCACGCAGAACCGGCCTTCCCAGGCGATCGAGCGCACCGCGGGTTCGGAATAGTCGCCGCCGATGATGTCATAGACCACATTGGCGCCGCCCGGCCCGCACGCCGCCTTGAAGGCTTCGGCCAGCGCCTTGGACTGCTCCTTGTCGAGCGGGGCGCGAGGATAGACCACCACTTCGTCGGCACCGGCCGCACGCACGGCCTCGGCCTTTTCCTCGCTGGAGACCGCAGCCACCACGCGCGCGCCATAGGCCTTGCCGAGCTCTACCGCCGAAAGGCCGACCCCGCCGGCCGCACCCAGCACCAGCAGGGTATCGCCCGCCTTCAGCTTTCCGCGATCGAGCAGCCCGTGCATGTTGGTGCCATAGGTCAGGATCAGCGCCGCGCCGGTTTCAAAGCTGACCCCTTCGGGCAGCGGCCAGAGCCGTGCGGCATCAACCAGGATTTCCTCTGACAGCGCGCCGTGGCCGGTGCTCGCGATCACCCGGTCGCCCACTTTCCATTCGGTCACGCCGATGCCCACGGCATCGACAATCCCTGAAGCCTCGCCGCCCGGGGCAAAGGGGCGTTCGGGCTTGAACTGGTACATGTCCTGAATGATCAGCACGTCGGGGAAGTTGATCGAACAGGCCTTGACCTTCAGCCGGACCTGGCCGGGGCCGGGGACCGGGCTTTCCAGTTCGTCCAGGGTCAGGGTTTCGGGTCCACCAACCTCGTGGCTGCGCAATGCCTTCATGCTACTTCAACTCCCTTGGACAGCCACGGAAGCTCAGCCCGGGCTTTGTTTTCATAAGATGTGATCGCTGTGTCGCGGGCCATGGTCAGCCCCACTTCGTCGAGCCCGTCCAGCAGGCAAGCCTTGCGGAACGGGTCGATTTCGAAGGGGAGCCGGTCCTGGAACGGCGTGGTGACGACCTGGTTCTCCAGATCGATATGGACCGGATCGGTGCTGGCCACTTCCATCAGGCGATCGATGGCTTCCTGGGGGAGGACGACGGTTAGGATGCCATTCTTGAAGGCATTCCCGGAAAAAATATCGGAAAAACTGGGCGCGATCACCGCTTTGATGCCTAGGTCCAGCAAGGCCCAGGCGGCGTGTTCGCGGCTGGAGCCGCAACCGAAATTGTCGCCCGCGATCAGGATCGGCGATCCAGAGAAATCGGCGCTGTCGAACAGGTTGTCCGGATCTTTGCGCAGCGTCTCAAACGCGCCTTTGCCCAGCCCGTCGCGGGTGATCGTCTTCAGCCAATGCGCCGGAATGATCACGTCGGTATCGACGTTCTTGGCGCCAAACGGGATCGCGCGGCCGTCAAGCTGGCGAAAGGCTTCCATCAATCGGTTTCCGGCGCGTCGTCAGGCTTGGGCGCCTTGGCGGCCTTTTCAGCGCGTTCCTTGCGGCGCGAGTTGTACAGCAGCGCGGCGGCAAGGGCGGCCGAACCGATCGCTGCGCCTGCCAGCGCGGCCTTGCCGGTCCAATTCGCTTTTTCGCCTTTTTCGGGCTTTTCGGGAGTGTCGGTCATGGTTCCCTATGTGATCCTTGAGGCCAGAAAGGCAAGGGCTAGTCGTGCATCAAATCGCGCACATCGCTCAGCTTGCCGGTCACCGCTGCTGCTGCCGCCATCGCCGGGCTGACAAGGTGGGTTCTCGCTCCCGGTCCCTGTCGGCCCACAAAGTTGCGGTTCGACGTCGAGGCGCAGCGCTCACCGGCCGGCACCTTGTCCGGGTTCATGCCCAGGCACGCCGAGCAGCCTGGTTCGCGCCACTCGAGACCAGCTTCGATGAACACCTTGTCGAGCCCTTCGGCCTCGGCCTGGCGCTTCACGAGTCCTGAGCCGGGGACGACGATCGCCCACTTTACGCCAGGTGCCTTGGTGTGACCCTTGAGTACCGCTGCTGCGGCCCGCAAGTCCTCGATACGGCTGTTGGTGCAGCTGCCGATGAACACGTTCTGGACCTCGACATCCTGCATCCGCTGGCCGGGTGTCAGGCCCATATAATCGAGCGACTTCTGCGCGGCCTGCTGCTTGCTGGGATCGGCAAAGCTGGCTGGGTCGGGGACCGTACCGGTGATCGCGACGGTGTCTTCCGGGCTGGTCCCCCAGGTAACGGTCGGGGCGATATCGGCGGCCTGGATCGTAACGACCTTGTCGTAAGTCGCACCCGGATCGGTCGCCAGGCTGCGCCACCATTCCACCGCCTTGTCCCAGTCCGCGCCCTTGGGGGCATAGGGTCGGCCTTTGACGTATTCGATCGTCTTCTCGTCCGGCGCGATCAGGCCGGCGCGGGCGCCGTGTTCAATTGCCATGTTGGAGACGGTCAGCCGCCCCTCGATGCTGAGCTCGCGGATCGCGCTTCCGGTATATTCGATGACATAGCCGGTTCCGCCGGCCGCGCCAAGTACGCCGGTGATGTGCAGCACCAGGTCTTTGGCGGTGACGCCGGGGCCCAGATCGCCCTCGATCCGCACTTCCATCGACTTCGACTGCTTGAGCAACAGGGTTTGGGTGGCGAGGACGTGTTCGACCTCGCTGGTCCCGATCCCGAAGGCCAGCGCGCCCAGCCCGCCGTGGCAAGCGGTGTGGCTATCGCCGCAGACGATCGTCGCGCCGGGCAGTGAAAAGCCCTGTTCGGGTCCGACCACGTGGACGATCCCCTGTTCCGCGTCGGCATCGCCGATCAACCGAATGCCGAAGAGGGGCGCATTGCGCTCCAGCGCGGCCAATTGCTGCGCGCTTTCGGCATCGGCGATCGGGATGCGCTGGCCGGCTGCATCTCGGCGGGCCGTGGTCGGCAGGTTGTGATCGGGCACGGCCAGCGTCAGATCCGGACGGCGAACCTTGCGCCCGGCCAGGCGCAGCGCGTCGAAGGCCTGCGGGCTGGTCACTTCATGGACCAGGTGCCGGTCGATAAAGATCAGGCAGGTGTCATCGTCGCGGCGCTCAACAACGTGAGCGTCCCAAATCTTTTCATAGAGCGTGCGTGGATTGTCAGCCATGGCTTCGCCATAGGCAGGGCCGGGGCCAATTTGCAAGCGGGCTGCTATTCGTTGCGGGTCCAGATCCAGGTTCCGGAGATCACCAGCACCGCGACCGAGATCAGCACCCATGGCCAGCCGATCGTGAACCAGGTGAAGCCGACGCCGACTGCCATGGCCAGGATCGCCGAGATCTTGGCGCGGCGCGAGATCGCCCCGCGCTCGCGCCAATCGCGCAATGACTGGCCGTAGTGCGGATGGCTGAGCAGTCGTTCCTCCCAGGCCGGATTACTGCGCGCAAAGCAGAACGCGGCGAGAACCAGGAACGGCACGGTCGGAACGATTGGAATGAAGGCCCCGGCGACACCGAGCCCGACCGAAAGCAGGCCGCCGCTCAGGTAAAGATGGCGCTTTACCATCTCACACCCCAGCCAGCCGCCCGGCGGTTTCGCGGACCAGCGCGATCATATTGGGCACGCCCTGGGTGCGGTTTGAAGAGAGCTGGTTCTTGAGATCGAACGGTTCCAGCGCGGCGGCGATGTCGGTCACGGCGACTTCGGCAGCGGGGCGATCCTGCACCGCGGCGAGGACCAGCGCGACGATCCCCTTGGTGATCGCGGCATTGCTATCAGCCAGGAAGTGCAGATGGCCATCCTCGAGCCGGGTCGGATAGACCCAGACCGAAGCCGAACAGCCGCGGACCAGCGTGGCGTCGGTTTTGAGCGCATCGGGCATCGGTTCCAGTTCGCGCCCCAGCTCGATCAGCAGGCGATAGCGTTCGTCGCCTTCCAGAAATTCGTACTCTTCGGTGATGTCGGACAAGCTGCGCATGGGCGGGGCCTTAGCGGCGTGGGCCCGGTGCGTCCACTGCCCGCTGGGTTAGCCGGACAGCCCGCCGGGCCGGGTGAGGGCATAGTAGATCACGTAGAACCAAGACAGGATCCCGTGGACGATCGCCCAGATGATCGACTTGTTCACGCTCCAGCTGATCGCGACCGCGATGGCGGTGCCGAGGCCGATCCCAGCCTTGGCGGCGTCGCTCCGGCGCTCGCTCACAGGTCAACCCCGGCGGCGATCGCCTCAAGCTTGCGGATCCGCTCCTTGAGGTCGGCCATTTCGATCCGGGCAGCGCCGTTGACAGCCCCGCCTTCGATCTCAGGCCGCTGCATTTCCAGCTCGCGGATCTTGAGCGATAGCCAGCCCTGCCAGCCGCGCAGCGATGTCGTGGCCAGAATGGTGACCGACATCAGCGCCGTGGCGGCGAGCAGGAAGTAGTCGCTGATCATGGCGTTTTCTCCCTCTTGGTTCCTCGTTTACCTGTCGCGCAGGTTTTCGATTTCTTCGGCGAGCGCGCGGGTCTGGCGCCCATCGGTGGCGATTCTTTCCAACACATGGATTCGCTCGCGCAACGATTCGACTTCCTGCTCCAGCTCGTGTTCGCGCTGGCTGGGTGCGCTCAGCAGCGGATCGACTGGGCTATCGCGGCGGTGCCGGCCGCGACCGAACGGCATCGATGTGCTGCCGCCGGTCTTGATCCGCTGCGAGCGGAGTGAATACCAGGCACCGATCCCGGCAATCACGATCAGGGTAGTTCCAAAGTCCATCGTTATCCCTCCGGGAATGGTCAGCGTGCGCCCGCGCCTTCGCGCAGGTCTTCGATCTCGGCAGCCAGGGTGCTGCCTTTGTCGGTGGCGATCCGTTCCAGCACCCGCAGACGCTGTTCCAGTTGTGCAACCTCGCTGCTGCCCTTGCGACCCTGCGCCTCGGCCAGGCGGACCTGCAGCTCTAGCTCCTTCTCGCGGTGCTTGAGTTTGCGGGCGTGGGCATCGAGCAGGATGCCGGCGAACGAAATCAGACCAATGACCAATGCGCAGAATGCGACAGCTTCGGGAAATCCCATCATGCCTTGTCCCCATTCCGCAGGTTCTCGATCTGGGCGGCGAGATTGACCGACTTGTCGGTTGCGATCCGCTCCAGCACAATCACCCGGTCCTCGAACATGGCGAGGCGTTCCTTAAGCTCGGCATTCTCGGCCTTGAGCGTCGATACCTCCTTGCCGCCGCGGTCGGTCTTGCCGCCCCATTCGTCTTCCAGGGCATAGCCATGGCGGGCGCGGATCCAGTTGTTGACCAGCCAGCCGACTGTACTGATCGCGATGATCGCCATTACAAATCCAGGGTCTCCCCAATCCATCGCAAATTCCTCCTTCGATCCCCAGCTCAGTTCTTGGGCAGCTCGCGCAGTGCTTCGATCTGGTGGGTCAATTGATAGCCGCTGTCGGTGACGATCCGTTCGACATTGCCGACCCGATCTTTCAGACTGCCGAGTTCGGCGCGCAGCTGGGCGTTTTCCTGGCTGAGCAGCTTGATCCGCTCGATCTCCTCACTGGAGGTCTTGGGATAGAGCTTTTGGCCCCAGGCCCCGTCGAGCGGATAGCCATGGCGGATCCGCATCCAGGTGGTCAAAACCCAGCCGCAGACACCGGCGACACCGATAATGCTGACGATGGGTGCAATTACCTGGATCGCTTGGAGTTTGTCGGGATCCATCAGCGCAATTCCTTTTCGCGGTTATCAAGCAGGGCTTCGACCTTGCGGGTGTCGCGCAGCGCTTCAATCTGGCTGGCGACGTCATAGCCCTTGTCGGTGACGATCCGTTCCAGCACGCGAAGCCGCTCTTCCATTTCGCTGGTGTGGCCGACATATTGGGCGGCCTTTTCAGCGGTTTCCTTGATCCGCAGTTCCATCATTTTTGACTGGTGCTTGGTCCAGACAATGAAGCAAACCATCAGGAATGGGGCCAGCGGAATTAGTATGCCCAGGTTCTCCATTAGCGAGCCTCCTCTTCGCGCCGGTCAAGCAGGGCTTCGACCTTGCGGGCATCGCGCAGCGCCTCGATCTGGCTGGCGACGTCATAGCCCTTGTCGGTGACGATCCGTTCCAGCACGCGGACGCGGTCTTCCAGCTGGGTGTTGCTGGCGGCATATTGCGCGGCCTTTTCGGCGGTTGCCTGTGCCTGAATTTCCGCGATCTTCTGCTTGTGCTTGCTCCAGATCCCAAGAATCGGGATCGACAGGGCAAACAGCGGTATGAAGATCCAGATGGTATCGGGTCCCATTTCAATTCACTCCCCAAAAAATCCGGCGCTCAGCGCAGGCGCTCGATTTCGCTCGAAAGGCGCGGGTTGCTGCTGACGTAGAAGGTTTCGACTTCGGCCAGGCGGCGGTCGATCTCGCGCAGCTGGCCCTTAACTTCGCGGGCGGTGCGGGCTGGCGATTGGCGGACGCCTTGCCAGAACTGCTGCTCTTGCCGATCGACATAAAGCTGCTGCGGCTTCTTGTCGGCCAGCAAGCCGACCAGCAGATAGATCGGCAGGATTGCACCGCCCGTTACGAGCACCAGACCCAGAAAGCCCAGCCGGACCCAGATCGAATTGATCCCGGTGTAATCGGCGATCCCGGCGCAGACGCCCATCAGCTTCTTGTTCTGCTTATCCTTGTAAAAGCGGGTGCGCGGGCTGTTCATCGGTCTATCCCCTTCCTCGATGCCGGACTGATCAAGTCCCCGGCGGGTTCAGCTATGTTCGGTTCGGCAAAGGTGCGGCTGAGGCTGTCCGTATAGGCATGCGGAGGCTTCTTCTTGGTCACCATCACGATCACGAAATACAAAATGAAAACAAATACATTGATGACGAAAAACAAACCGACGAAGAGCAGGCGGAACCACAGTGGTTCAACGTTGAAGTAGTCGCCCAGACCTGCGCAGACGCCGGAAATCTTGCCATTGAACTTGTCCCGGTAAAATGTCCGGTAGCCCTGGCTCATCGGCCGCTCCGCAGTTTGGTCGGTGTTTTGGCCAAGTCTTCAAGAGAAGGAACCGTCGATGTGCCGTCGGTGAGTTGCCGGGCCTGACGGAAGTCCGGATTGTCTGCGGCGACAAGCCGTTCAACAGTGTCCATACGGTCGTCCAGGCGGCGGGCCAGCTGATAGAGATCGTCCAACAGAGCTTCGTCGTCGTTGGTCAATGACGAGGCGGTTTTCCACTTGGTGACATAGTGCAGGATCAGCCACGGCAGGGCGATGAAAAGCACCGGGATGACGATGATCTCTGAGGGAAAATTCTCAAACACGGCTTAGCCCTCCTGCCCTTGATCACCCGAGAGGGCGCGCTTCATCGCTTCCAGTTCTTCGTCGATCTTGTCTTGCCCGGCCAGTGCGGCAATTTCATCGGCCAGGCTCGGCTTGCTCGAATGGTCGGCCAGGCCCAGCGCTTCGGCGCGGCCTTCGGCATAGTCGACCCGGCGTTCCAGCTGGTCGAACCGGGCCATCGCCTCGTCGACCCGCTCGCTGGCCATCAGCGTGCGCAGCTTGACGCGGTTTTCGGCGCTTTCCAACCGTGCGGCGATCGCACCCTGGCGGGACCTGGCTTCACGCAAGCGGTTCTGCAGCTTCTCGATGTCGAGCTCGTAGGCGCGCAGCGCATCGTCAAGCACCGCGATCTCGGCCTTGAGCTGTTCGGCCATGTCGCCAGCCTTCTTCTTTTCGATCAGCGCGGCGCGGGCCAGGTCCTCACGGTCCTTGCTCAGTGCCAGCTGTGCCTTGTCGGACCAGTCGGCCTGGAGCCGGTCCAGCTTGACCGTGTGACGGTGCATTTCCTTCTGGTCGGCAATCGTGCGCGCGGCGCTTGCCCGCACTTCGACCAGGGTCTCTTCCATCTCGAAGATGATCATCCGGATCATCTTTTCGGGATCGTCGGCCTTTTCGAGCAGATCGCTGAAGTTGGCGGCGATGATATCACGGGTGCGGCTGAAAATGCCCATCCAGGGTACTCCGGTGGAGGAAGAGAAAGTCGGGGTTGGCGTGCGGCGAAGACGTTCGACCTCGGCCTCGAAGCGCGACGTGCGCTGGCGGGGGGCGGTGCCAATCGGGCCGAGGTCGTAGTCGGTCTGAGCCGGAACCCCAGAGCGGCGGGGGGACTGGGGGCCGCCATCGGGGGATGCTTGGGATTCCGGCCCAAGCGGGGAAAAGGGGTCATGTCCCATCTTGCGGTTCACCGCCGGACTCAGGCTTGCTGAGCCGCCGCGCCCTGGGCCTGGGCAACGGTGGGGGCATGTTCGACCTGGCTTGCCAGGACGAGGACGTTGAACGAAAGCATGACAGCCACCGAAAGGACGATCGCCTTGTCGAGCGGGCTGGCCTTGCTGATCAGGTTGGTGAACATGGTGTTGCTCCACAAATTGGATTTGTTCACCATTCAGCAAGCTGCGTGCCAAACCCGGAAAATGTCTGATTTCTGCGGGATGGGCGATCATTCGACGAACGACATGTAGCGCCTGTTGCGCGATGTTGGGAATTTTCGCTATATATTGGGCATGGAGCGCAATACGCAATTTATCGGCCAGTCCACCGCCTTTCTGGACTCGGTCGAACGCGCCAGCCGGGCCGCGCCGATGGGCCGCCCGGTGCTGGTGATCGGGGAGCGCGGGACCGGTAAGGAACTGATCGCGGAACGCCTGCACCAGCTCTCGCGCCGCTGGGCCGAACCACTGGTCACGCTCAACTGCGCGGCCATGCCGGAAACCTTGATCGAGGCGGAGTTGTTTGGTCATGAGCAGGGTGCCTTTACCGGTGCTACCAAGGCCCGCGCGGGAAGGTTTGAGGAAGCCGACAAAGGCACGCTTTTTCTCGACGAACTGGCCACCTTGTCTTCGGGCGCGCAGGAACGGCTGCTGCGCGCGGTGGAATATGGCGAAGTAACCCGGATTGGATCCTCGCGCCCTATCAAGGTCGATGTCCGGATCGTTGCTGCAACCAATGAAGACCTGCCCAAAATGGCCGATCAGGGCCGGTTCCGCGCCGACCTGCTAGATCGGCTCAGCTTCGAAGTAATCACCTTGCCGCCGCTGCGAGTGCGCGAAGGCGATGTCCGGGTGCTGACCGAGTATTTCGGGCGGCGCATGGCGACCGAGGTGGGCTGGGACGATTGGCCCGGTTTCTCCCCGGCGGCGATGGCCGCGCTGGAGGAATACCACTGGCCCGGCAACGTCCGCGAACTGCGCAATGTGGTAGAACGCGCGGTCTATCGCTGGGACCTTTGGGACGATCAGATCGCCCATGTCGTGTTCGATCCGTTTGACAGCCCGTGGCGACCCGCGCCGCTACCGCGCACTGCGCTGGCGGATCCGCCGGTGGCTGGCCAGGCCGAGCCACCCGCTCCGCGTCAGGCCGCACTCGATCAGGTCAGCGATCTGCGCGCTGCGGTCGATGCTCATGAAAAAGCAATCCTGGAACAGGCCCTGGCCCGCAACCGCTTCAACCAACGCCAAACCGCCAAGGCACTGAACCTCAGCTATGACCAGCTGCGCCACGCGATGAAGAAGCACGGGCTGAGCGAGCGGAATTGAACGGGCCAAATTAGAAAATTGGTAACCGCCTCTGGCTAAATATGCCCATGTATTGGGGGGGTGGCCTGATGAATATGTTCCTGAGGATACTGTTGCAATCGCCGCGCGCGATCGGCTTCGTTTTCATGATGATGATCGTCGCGACTACGACGATGCTGCGCACGCCCGGCGAAGATCGGAAGGATCGCGGCGAGGCTTCCAACCCCTGGGGCAAGAATGCGTCTTCGGGTTCATCTACCCGGGCCTATTCAGCGAAGCCTTCGGCCAACGCGAGTTACGATCGCAGCGGCAATTCCTTCGAGGCGAGCGAACGCGCCAAGGATGAGGCCTATCGCCGACAGGTGATCCGCGAAATGCGTGAGGAATACGAAGCCCAGAATGGCCCGGTCGACACCGGCAACGGCTACTGATCCGGCCTGCGGAGCTTTGCCATGACTGCCGCAACACTGGTCAAGCGTCTGATCGTCATCGTTATCATGCTGGTTATGCTGGGCTTCTTCGCTCTGGCAGGGGTCACGACCTACTACCAGAACAGCCCCGAGGCTCGCGAACGGCTTGAACTGAGCGTCAAGTCGATCGAGGATCAGGTTGACGAAGAGACCGGTTTTTGGACCACGCTGTCAATGCTGGTCGCGGCATGGTGGGAATCGGACGAGCTGGTCGAAGAAGCCAAGCGCGAGAAGAGTTCGGAGGCCAAGGCCTCAGCGGACCGCAGGCGCGAGGAAGAGGCCAGCCGTTTCAACGACAGCCAGTACGACGCAAGTTCGGACTATTACCCCAACGGCAGCTGATCCGCCGTGCTACTTGGTTGCGTACTGCCCGGCCTTGGCGTCGAAATTGTTCCGGGCAAAGGACTTGGCTGCGGCTGAGGTCGCAAAGACTTCGTCCTGCATCGTGCCACTGACCAGCGGATAGCCTTGCGAGTTGTAGCGGATGTCGCGCACGGTCAGCCGAAAGGTCCCGTCGTCCTGACGCTGGATCAGGAAGGGGCGCGGGATTTCATCATTCATCGGCTTGTTCCTTTTCGCGTTCGCGTTGCGCCCGGGCGGCGCGGATGGCTTGCTCGCGTGCAGCCAGCGTCAGCCAGGCTGCCCGCGAGCGGAGCAAAGTGTCGCGTTGATTGGCGAGCGGTGCGTCGTCGGCCGCGCGTTGGCAGCTTTCGGCTTGCTGGTTGTAAAAACTCTCAGACATCATCGCCGCACTCGCCTTTCCGGCCTTTCAGCCCAGCACTTCAATTACGGCCAGACGGGTTTCTTCGCGCGTCAGCGGAAAGATCCGCGGTTGGCCGGATCGCCGAGGGCCAGGGCCGCTGCGGCTTGGGGCGGTTCCGCAGCGGGACAGGCCGCGGCGGATCGCCGGTAACAGGGTATGCAATGTCATTATCATGTGGGGGCAGCCTCGGGCCGCCCCGTCCTTGTGGTGTTGGAAAAGGCTAATGTCGCCGCTTCCCGTGTGGCCCCGTGGGGCCTCCGCCGGGGCCACGCTCGCGAAACACGATGCGGCCCTTGCTCAGGTCATAGGGGGTCATTTCCACGCGAACCCGGTCGCCCACCACCGAGCGGATGCGAAACTTTCGCATCTTCCCGGCAGTGTAAGCGATTATCCGGTGATCGTTCTCGAGCAGCACGCCAAAGCGGCCGTCGGGAAGGATTTCGTCGATTTGGCCTTCGAGGGTCAGGAGATCCTCCTTGGCCATCGACTTAGGCCTGTTCGAGCTGAACGGCCGAAGTCTTGCCGCGCTGATCGGTTTCCAGCTCGTACTTGACGCGCTGGTCCTTATCGAGCGTGCTCATTCCGGCGCGTTCGACGGCGGTGATGTGGACGAACGCGTCGCCGCCACCCTCATCGGGAGCGATAAAGCCATAGCCCTTGTCGGTATTGAAAAATTTCACGGTGCCTACCGGCATGATCTGTTCCTTTCACGAAACACGGTTGACCCGCCGACAAAAAGCGGCCGGCGGAGCGTAGAAGCGAGATTGGGAACGAAGAGGCGGGTAGGCCGAAAAGTTCCGTCGCAGGCGACGTTAGCCCGCACTATGTAGGCCATGCGGTGCGATAATGCAATGGCACCGCCAAACTGCCCTTGCCTTTGCCGGTGAACCTCCCTATTTGCACCTCAATCCCGACATTGTGACTCAACGAAGGGGCTGGCGCCG
>CAZOSI010000051.1:0-18122 GCA_964582485.1 uncultured Novosphingobium sp. | reverse complement strand
CGGTCCCGCTCCTCCAGATCGGCGACTTTGCCTCCGTGAATTTCATCCCGGCGACCACCGGGAAGACGAAAGTGGCTGAAGTGGCAGGCGAAATCCTGTTTCCCGTGCTTTCCGACTTGCCGCTGGTGCAATCGCTAAACCTGACTGCCGGCTATCGCTATTCGCATTACAATCTTTTCGGCGGAGTCAGCACCTACAAGCTCAGCGCCGACTGGCGTGTTGCCGAGCCGCTGTTGCTGCGTGGCGGCTACCAACGTGCGGTGCGCGCGCCCAATATCGGCGAGCTGTTCCTCCCGGCTGCTGCCGGGGTCTCGAACTTGGGTACGCAGGGCGATCCCTGCACATTTACGAGTGCTTTGCGTACCGGTGCAAATGCCACTTCGGTGCGCAGCCTCTGCATTGCGACCGGGGTTCCCACGACGCTGATCGACACCTTCAATGGAGCCGCGGCGATTCCCGCGACTACCCAGGGCAATATCAACCTGAAGCCTGAAAAAGCCGATTCCTACACGATCGGCGGGGTTTTCCAGCCGACCTTTGCCGGCGAAGCGTTCCGCCGCATGTTGTTTTCGGTGGATTACTACAACATCCGCATCCATCAGGCGATTTCGGCGATCGATGTGCCCACTTCGATGGCCAAGTGCTTCAACACCGACGGTTCAAACCCGACCTACAGCGCGAACAACATCTATTGCCAGAACATTGTACGCAACACCGGCACCGGGCAGATCGCCAACTCGTTCCAGGCGCTGTTGAACATCGGCGGGATTAAGACAGCCGGCATCGACGCGGCGTTCGATTGGTCGCTGCCGTTTGACTCGCTGCACCTCGGTCAGGGTTCGCTCGATGTAAACTTCACGCTTAGCTATCTTGATACCTTCAAGATCCAGGCGTCGCCGACCAGTCCCTTCCAGGAAGCCGCGGGCACCATCGTCAGCCCAGGCAGCACGGGCCAGACCTATGCGAAGTGGAAGTATTCCGGAACCTTCATGCTCAATGAGGGGAAAGCTTCGCTCGGCCTGCGCTGGCGGCACCTTTCATCCTTCAAGGATGTCTCGAGCATAACCAATCCGGCTACAACCGTAGCCGGGACTCCGGCCTATAATTACTTCGACATCATTGGCCGACTGAGAGTGACTGACAAGTTCGAGTTGCGGGGAGGCGTGACCAATGTCGGCGACCGCAATCCGCCGGCCGTTGGCGGCTTGTCCGGACAGACCAATATGGGCATCTACGATGTGATACGCCGGTCGTACTACATCGGTGTCAAGGCTACGTTCTAACGCCGACCAGAGCTGCGAGTTTCTAACCCGGTCAATTCGAGCCCACTCGGCCGCGTTGACCGGGGTCGTACTGCGACCGGCATCCGTGCAGGTTCAGGTGCCGCCCAAAAATATCGCTCGGACGAAAACTGCAGCAAGGCACCCTGATACCGAAGCGCTATCGATCAAGACAGGAAAAGGCTTGGACCCGTCAAACTCGGCGGTGATAGCGTTCGATCGATCTTGAGGATGGGAAAGAAAATCATGATGTCACCACAGGAAATGGCGACCCGGATCGGATCGGGCTTGCTGTCTTTCCCGGTCACCCATTTCGACACGGCGTTGCAGTTCGACCCGCAGGCCTTTCGCAGGCATTGCGACTGGCTGCTGCAGTATGAGGTGGCCGGACTGTTTGCTGCAGGTGGCACAGGCGAATTCTTTTCCCTTCAGCCTGACGAAGTAAGCCAGGTTGTCGCTGCCGCCGTGGCCGAAACGTCGGGCCGGGTACCTGTAATTTCGGGTTGTGGCTATGGCACTTCGATCGCAATTGAAATTGCCAAGTCGGCCGAACGAGCCGGTGCCGACGGTGTGTTGCTCTTGCCGCCCTATCTGATGGTTCCCGGGCAGGAAGGTCTTGCCGCGCACATCGAGGCGGTTTGCCGCTCCACCCAGATGGGTGTAATCGTGTACAATCGCGACAATGCGATCGTGAACGAGGATACCCTCGCGCGCCTTTGCGAGCGCAATCCCAATCTGGTCGGCTACAAAGATGGCGTGGGCGATGTCGAGTTGATGATGCGGATATACTGCAAGTTGGGTGACCGGCTGACCTATGTGGGCGGGCTCCCGACTGCAGAAACCTTTGCCCCGGCATACCTTGAAATGGGTGTCACCACATACAGTTCGGCGATCTTCAACTTCATGCCGGAATGGGCGGTTGCCTTTTACAAGGCAGTCCGGGCGCGCGACAAGGCGACCATCGTGCGCGAACTGAACAATTTCGTTCTGCCGTATATCGCTCTGCGCAATCGCGGGAAGGGCTACGCGGTTTCGATTGTCAAGGCCGGCTGCGATGCGATTGACCGGCCAGCCGGATCGGTTCGCCCGCCGCTTACCGATCTTTCCGCTGCCGAGCGTGCCGAGCTTTCCGCGCTGATCCAGCAAGCCAACGGCGCACTCGCCGCGGCTGCATGAGTTTCGCACCCGCCATAGTTGAAATGCGCGTGGTGCCTGTCGCCGGGCACGACGCAATGTTGCTGAACCTGTCAGGTGCGCACGCTCCGTTCTTCACGCGCAATGTCGTGGTGCTGACCGACGAGGACGGGAACACCGGTCTGGGCGAAGTGCCCGGCGGCGAGGCCATCCGGCAAACCCTGGAGGATGCGCGCAAACTGGTGATCGGTGCGAGGCTTGGCAGTCACGCGGGCCTGATCGCCGAAATTCAGCGCCGCTTCGGCGATCGCGATGCCGGCGGCAGAGGCCTGCAGACTTTCGATCTGCGCACTACGATCCACGCCATGACGGCGATCGAGGCGGCGATGCTTGACCTGCTTGGCCAACACGCCGGACTGGCCGTGGCTGATTTGCTGGGTGAAGGGCGGCAGCGCGATCGGGTCGAAATGCTTGGTTACCTGTTCTACATTGGGGATCGTCGGCACACCGACCTGCCCTATCGCGATGAAACAGGATCGCTTGATGCATGGGAGCGCCTGCGCAACGAGGCAGCGCTGACGAGCGAAGCCGTGGTTGCGCTGGCACGCGCTGCACAGGCGCGCTACGGCTTTCGCGATTTCAAGCTGAAGGGCGGCGTTTTCGCGGCAGACACAGAAGCTGAGGCCGTACGCGCGCTCAAGGCTGCCTTCCCGGAGGCCCGCATCACCCTGGACCCCAACGGTGCCTGGGCGCTTGAGGAAGCAGTGCGCGTCTGCTCGGGCCTGACGGATGTCCTTGCTTATGCCGAGGATCCGTGCGGCGCGGAGCAGGGCCGCGATGGCCGCAGCGTGATGGCGGAATTTCGCGATCGCACTGGACTGCCGACCGCGACCAACATGGTCGCGACCGACTGGCCGCAGATGGTTGACGCTCTGCGCAAGCAAGCTGTCGACATACCGCTCGCCGATCCGCATTTCTGGACTATGGCGGGTTCGGTCCGCGTCGCTCAGCTCTGTCATGATTGGGGGCTGACCTGGGGATCCCACTCCAACAATCATTTCGATATTAGTCTTGCGATGTTCACCCATTGCGCTGCTGCGGCGCCAGGGCGGGTTACCGCGATCGATACGCACTGGATCTGGCAGGATGGGGAGTTCCTTACGAAGAACCCGCCCCGTATTGAAGATGGCCATGTTGCGGTGCCGAACATTGGCGGACTGGGCATTGCGCTTGACGAGGATGCGCTGCAACGCGCCCATGCACTTTACCTTGAGCATGGACTTGGCGCCCGCGACGATGCCGCCGGTATGCAATATCTGGTCCCCGGCTGGACCTTCGATCCCAAGCGACCCTGCCTCGTCCGATAGCTTCTTTGAGAGGGATGAACGATGACCAACGCGTTCCGATTCCATCGCCCGCTGGCGGCAACTCTGTTTGTGCTGGCAACGCTGGCTCGGCCCGCGTCTGCCGGCGACCACATGCTGCCCGTTGGACCTTCGGCCGGTGATCAGGATCTTTCGCCGATCTACCGGTGGCAAGGCTCTGTTCTGACGGGGCCCGGCCGACTTCTGAAGCGCGAGCCGCTGCCAGCGGACCTTGTTCCGCGCCAGGCATCGACCGCAGAACGCGTGCTCTACTCCTCGATCGACTGGCGCTGGAACAGCGGTGCCGTTCCGGTATCCGGCGTCATCTACATGCCGCGCGGCAAGGCCCCGAGGGGCGGGTGGCCCCTGGTCGTCTGGGCGCACGGCACGCTCGGCGTTGCCGATAGTTGCGCTCCGTCCTGGACCGGTTCAAATCCCCGCGATCGCAGCTACATCGCGCGGTGGCTTGATGAGGGATTTGCGGTCGCCGCGCCAGACTATCAGGGGCTCGGTGGCCCGGGACCGCATCCCTACCTGCAATGGCAGGCAGAGGGCCGTTCCGTGCTCGATGCGGCACGGGCCGCCTTGCACGCGGGCCTGCCTATCGCCAATGCGGTGGTGATAACCGGGCAATCGCAGGGTTCGGGGGCCGCGCTGGGAGCAGCCCGGCTTGCCGCCAGCTATGCGCCGGACCTGAAAGTCAAAGGCGCAATTGCGACAGCCTTGGTGACAACATTTGCCGATCCGAAGAACCCAGCGGTCCAGGCACCGCTGGGAGGGTCTCCCTACTACTTGATTTACCGGCTCATGACCGGAAGTCTGAAGGACGGCGCCCCCCCGGTTGAAAGCTTTTTGACCAACAAGGGGAAGATCTTGCTGGATGCGGCCCGGACGCGCTGCGATGCGCGTGCCGTGGCCCAGGCCAACGGGATAACGATGGAAAATGCCTTCGCGGTGCCTTTGCCGCAAATCGACGCGGCGCTTGGGCTGGGAGGCGCAATGGATCCTTTTCGGACGCGATTCCCCTTAATGCTGGGAACGGGCCTGGCCGATGAACTAATCCCTGCCGGGCGGCAGATCGATACCGAGAACCGACTTTGCAAGGCGGGCAACTCGATAGTCCTCCATCGCTATCTTGACACACATCATGGCGATACATTGCCGCGCTCTGCAAATGATGCAGTAGCTTTTGCAAGGACTGTTCTGTCTGGCCGGCCCGTAGCTTCCGATTGCAAGTGACGGGCTGAGCGAATCTGCGCTGGCTCACGCGTTGATGCGAGCAGAGGTCAGCCCAAATGGTGCCCTGCCGCCTGCATCAGCCCGCGGATATGGCCATAGGCGAAGGCGAAGCTTTGCAGGGCGGCTTCGGGATGACCGGGCACTTCGGGGACGTGATCGGGCATCAGCATCCCGTCATAGCCAACCTCGTGATAGGTCAGCAGCGCGCGGTAGAGATCGATGTCGCCTTCATCTGGGAAGGCCTCGCGGAAATGGCCTCGTCCGCCGACGATGTTGCGGAAGTGGACGTTGAATATCTTGCTCCGGCTGCCGAACCAGCGGATCACGTCGAACAGCTGGGTCTTGGGATCAGGCAGGTTCTCGCTGACGGTGCCCTGACAAAAGTTAAGCCCGTGGTATTTGCTCTCACGGATGCCAACGAACCGCTTCAGCCCGTCGATCGTGCCGAGCACGCGGTGGACGCCCTGATAGCCTTCGGGCGGGGTGCCGGGATCGTGCGGGTGGCAGGCGATGCGGACCTTGTATTCGTTGGCGACCGGCACCACCCGATCGAGGAACCAGGTAATGCGTTCCCAGAACGCGTCCTCACTGACCGGTCCGGCGCGGGTCAAGGGCGTGGGCGGGGCAGCCTTGGCCGCATCCCATTCACCGAATTGCGCATCGCCGCGCCCCTGGACGTGGCCGGTGCGCAGCACACCCAGGATGCTCATGTTGTACTTGATGCACGGCACCCCGGCCGCCGCGCAGTTGCGGATCAGCTGCTGGAACGCCTCGACCTCACGCTCGCGCTCGGGGCTGCTGGCCAACATGATCCCGGCGTGTTCGGTCTTGTCGACATGGGTGGAGGCGAGCCAGACCGGATCGAGGATGTCGAAGGCCAGTTGGTGGCGCTCGGCCAGGCGGCGCACGTCCAGCAATTCGTCCACCGTCGAATAAAGCCGCCCCTCGCTGACCTTGGCTCGCGCGGCGACGTTGGTGACCCCGTAGCGCGCCAGGAACGCGAAGTGATCGTCATCCGCCGGACCGCTCTGGCAGCCGAGCTTGAGTCTGAGCGGGCCTTTCGCAGTGGCCAAGGGCGCGGCCTTGCGCCGGGTCGGCGCGGCGGACAGCGGCGCGGAGGCGAGTGCGGCGCCGGTTCCGATCCCGGCGATGAAGTCGCGGCGGTCCATTGCGGCTCTCCCTGGTTACCAGACCCGGCGGGGCAGCGCCCACGGGTTCGCTTCACTGAACGCGGCGGGCAGCAGCGTTTCGGGCAGGTCCTGCAGGCAGACCGGGCGCTGGAAGCGCTCGATCGCCAGTGTCCCGACCGAGGTGGTGCGGCTGTCCGAGGTGGCGGGCCAGGGGCCGCCGTGGACCATCGCCGGGCTGACCTCGACCCCGGTGCCAAAGCCGTTGGCGAGTACCCGCCCGGCCTTGTCCATCGCGATGGGCAGCAGGCGGCGGACCGCTTCGTGATCGGCCTGGCTGAAGTGCAGAGCGACCGTGAGCTGGCCTTCAACGCGGCTCAACACGCGCTCAAGTTCGCTGAGGTCAGCGCAGCGCACCACCAGCGCGGCCGGGCCGAACATTTCCTGATGCAGTGCCGGATCGGACAGGAAGGTGGCCGCGTCGGTTGTCAACAACCGCGCGGTGGCACGTAGCGCTGCCGACCCACTGTTCGCCAGCACCTCGACCCCCGCATGCTTTGCCACCGTGCCGCTGGTGCGCGCAAAGTTGTCGCAGATCCCGGGGGTCAGCATCACGCCCGGCGTCCAGGCCTCGATCGCTGCCCCGGCGGCAGCGAGGAAGCGGTCGAGCGCGGGGCCCTCGACAGCGAGGACCAGGCCGGGGTTGGTGCAGAATTGTCCCGTGCCCAACGTCAGTGAACCGACAAAGGCGGTGCCGATCGCTTCGGCGGCTTCCTTCAGCCGGTTCGGCAGCAGCAGCACCGGATTGGTCGCACTCATTTCGGCATAGACCGGGATCGGAACGCTCCGCGCGGCAGCTGCCTTGACCAGCGCTTCGCCAGCCTTGCGCGATCCAGTGAAGCCGATCGCCTTGATCCGGGCATCGCCGACCAGCGCCTGCCCCACCGCAATCCCGCCGTCCTGCAGGAACGAGAATGTGCCCGCCGGAAACCGGCACTGTGCCACCGCTGCGCTGAGCGCCGAGGCGACCAGCTCGCCCGTGCCCGGGTGCGCCGGATGGCCTTTGACCACCACCGGGCACCCGGCGGCAAGCGCCGAGGCGGTGTCCCCGCCCGCGACCGAGAACGCCAGCGGAAAGTTCGACGCGCCGAACACCGCAACTGGCCCGAGCGCACGCTGCGCCATCCGCAGATCGGGCTTGGGCCCGGCGGCGCGGGCCGGGTCAGCGCGGTCAATCCGCACCCCGGCAAAGTCACCTTCGCGCAGCAGGGTGGCGAACAGGCGCAGCTGGTTCATGGTCCGGCCGCGTTCGCCTTCCAGCCGCGGGCGCGGCAGGCCGCTTTCGGCCATAGCCCGTTCGATCAGTTCGTCGCCCAGCGCCAGGATCGCCTCGGCCATGGCGTCGAGCAAGGCGGCACGGTCTGCCGGGGCGTTGGCGGCAAGCGTGGGCGCGGCCTCGGCCGCAGCCGCCAATGCGGCTTCGACCTGCTCCGGACCGGCGGTGCGGAACGCAGGTTCCAGTGGCTGGCCGGTCGCGGCCTCAACTCCGGCAAAGCTGTCACCCTGCCCGGCCTGGGGCTGACCGGCGACGAACATCAGGCCTTGTACGGGCATTGCTTGGCTTCCTTCTACTCACCGAAATCTAGGCGATCCGCCCCGCGCCGGACCAATCGCGAGGCGGGATTGATCGATACCGCAGGCCTATCGATCAGCCGGCCAGGCCCGGAGCTGTTGCAGCAGCACGCCCAACGCGGGGTTGTTGTTCTCGTGCCGCCAGGCCGCGTGCAGTTCGACGATCGGCTCGCAATCCTCCAGCGGGCTGAACACCACGTCTTCGGGGTGCAGGCGGATCGAGCTTTCGGGGACCAGCGCAAAGCCGTGCCCGGCGCTGACCAGCATCAGCATCGAATGGATCTGCGCCAGATGCTGGACCAGCCGGGGTTCTGCCTTGGCCTGGGCGAATAGCCCAGTCAGCAAATCGTGGAAATAGCGCGCCTTGTCCTGCGCGTTCATGATCAGCGGCAGCCCGTCAAAATCGGCGAGGCGGCGCGGGCGTTCGTGTTCGGGGACCGAGCTGTGGCTGCAAACCACAAAGCGTTCGCGCAGCACCAGCTGCGAGGCGAGTTCCGGGCGGCGCACCGGCGGGCGCAGCAGGCCCAGATCGATCCGCCCGGTCAGCAGCGCTTCCATCTGTTCGGCGCTGACCATTTCCTTGAGCAGGAACCGCACCCCTTCCATCTCGCTCTGCACATGGCCCATGAAGCGCGGGAGGAAGCTGTATCCTGATGCGGCGGTGAACCCCAGGCTGACCATCCCGCGTTGGCCTTCGGCAGCGGCACGGGCGGTGGTGATCGCGCCGTCGGACATTTCGACGATTCGGGTTGCCTCGGCCAGGAACGCGGAACCCGCTGCGGTCAGCCGGACAGAGCGGCTGGAGCGGTGGAACAGTTCGACCCTGAGGATCCGTTCTAGCACCTGGATATGTCGGCTGAGTGGCGGCTGGGTCATGTTGAGCCGTCCGGCAGCGCGGCCAAAATGCAGTTCTTCTGCCACGGCAACGAAGCAGCGTAGCTGGATCAGTTCGAACATGGCCGACCTCCCTGTGCGATCAGTAGCGCGGTTTGGCGGAAGAAAAAGCCGGATCGTACTTGCGCATCTGCCCCAGGTCATCGCGGGTGCGGATGGCGATGCGGTTGTAGGTGGCATGCGCGCGCGCCAGTCGCTGCTGGTCAAGCGTAACGCCGAGCCCCGGCGTATCGCCCACGGTTACGCAGCCCCCGGCGATTCTGACCTTTCCGCCCGCAATCACTTCGTCCGCATCCTCAACCCATGGGTAATGGGTATCGCAGGCATAGGTCAGGTTAGGCGTCGCTGCGGCAAGGTGGCTCATCGCCATCAGACTGATCCCCAGGTGCGAATTGGAGTGCATCGACAGCCCCAGGGCAAACGTATCGCACATCCGCCCCAACTGCTGGGTGGCGCGCAACCCACCCCAGTAGTGATGATCGGACAGCACGATCTGCACCGAATTCAATGCGATCGATTTCGGAAAATGATCGAACGCAGTGACAACCATGTTGGTCGCTAAAGGCAGCCCGGTGCGCCGATGCAGTTCGGCCATGGCTTCCAGCCCGTCAACCGGATCCTCGTAGTATTCGATTAACGGTCCAAGCCGCTCGGCGCAGCGGATCGCGGTTTCCATCGACCAGGCGCCATTCGGATCGATCCGCAGCGGCAGGCCGGGAAAGGCCCGGGCCAATGCCTCGATGCTCGCCACTTCGATCTCGGGTGGCAGTGTCCCGGCCTTGAGCTTGATCGAACCAAAGCCGTAAAGATCGATCATTTGCCGCGCCTGAGCGACGATTTGTTCTGGCGTGACTGCCTCGCCCCAGGCATCGGGCACTTCCTCTGGCTCGATATGGCGGGGATACTTGAAAAACAGGTACGCGCTGAACGGCACTTGCCGCCGCACTGCACCGCCCAGCAATGCATGGAGCGGCAGCCCGGCGTGCTGGGCCTGCAGATCGAGCAATGCAACTTCGAACGCCGAAACGCAGTTGGCCAGTTGCCGCGCCGGATCGCTGCCGGGGGCCAGCTCCGCACCGGGCGGCGGCGGGGGCAGCGCGACCAGCGCTGCGTCGCAGAGCCGCGCCAATCCGTTGAGATCGAACGGATCGAGCCCGATGAGCGCCGGTGCGACCGCCTGAAACGCGCTCAGCGCGGCCATATCGCCATAGCTCTCGCCCAGCCCGGTGCGCCCGCAGGTGCTCTCCACCTCGATGATCGAGCGCAAGGCATAAGGTTCGTGAATTCCGGCGGCGTTGAGCAGCGGGGGATCGCGAAAGGCGATCGGAGTTACGCGGACATTGGCGATGCGCATGGGCAGACTGTCTCCAATCATGCTGATTGGCACGGTTGACGCGCAAAACCAATGCCGAAGCGCTATCAATCTATGCCATCGTTTCGCTTGATCGAACAGGCCCGCGCGGCAAAACCGGAAGCACGCACCGCAAGGGAGAGCAGGATGAGCGCCGACTGCATTGCCGAAGTCCGGATCAGTCTGGCCTTCCTGCCGCTAGCCACCCCGATCAGCGATGCCAAGGTTCTGACCGGTCGGCAAAAGCCGTTGACGCAGGTCGCGATGCTGTTTGCCGAGATCACCAGCAAGGATGGTCACACGGGCCTGGGCTTTTCCTATTCCAAGCGTGCAGGCGGCCCGGGGATGTATGCCCACGCACGGGAAGTGGGCGCCGAACTGATTGGCGAGGACCCCAATGACATTGCCCGGTTGTGGACCAAGCTGGTTTGGGCCGGGGCGTCGGTCGGGCGATCGGGCCTGTCGGTCCAGGCAATCGCCGCCTTCGACAATGCGCTGTGGGACATGAAGGCCAGGCGTGCCGGACTTCCGCTGGCCAAGCTGCTCGGCTGCCGCCGCGACGGAGTGCCGTGTTACAACACTTCGGGTGGATTCCTCTCCAGCCCGCTGCCCGACGTGCTCGATAGCGTCGAAAAGTCAATTGCCAGCGGCATCGGCGGGATCAAGATCAAGGTTGGGCATCCCGATCCCAAGGTCGATCTCGCTCGGCTTGAGGCAGTGGCACGACAGATCGACGGGCGGGTCGCGCTGATGGTCGACGCCAATCAGCAGTGGAACCGCGCGCAGGCGCTGCGGATGTGCCGGGCGATGGAAGAGTATGGCCTGATCTGGATCGAGGAACCGCTCGATGCCTATGACATCGAAGGTCATGCGGCGCTGGCTGCCGCCTTTGACACCCCGATCGCGTCTGGCGAAATGCTGGTCAGCGCTGGCGAGCATTTCGCGATGATCCGCAGCAAGGCGGTTGATTTCATCCAGCCCGACGCGGCGCGGGTCGGTGGGGTGACCCAGTTCCTGCGGGTGGCGGCAATGGCAGAGGAAGCGCAGCTGGCCCTGGCCCCGCACTTTGCGATGGAACTGCACGTCCACCTCTCGGCGGCCTATGCGCACGATGCCTGGGTCGAACATTTCGATTGGCTCGACCCGCTGTTCAACGAACGGCAGGAGATCGCCGGCGGACGGATGCTGATATCAGAGCGTCCCGGCTTTGGCGTGACACTGAGCGAGCAGGCGCGGGCCTGGACCGTATCGAGCTGCCTGATCGATGCCAAAGGCAGGGCTGACGCGGCGCATTGATACCCCTGATGCATTGCTCGATTGCGTGTCGGGATTGGACCGGGCGTTGTGCCCGGGCATAACCTCCCTTGCAACGGTTCCACCCTTTGCCGGAAGGGTGCTCTGTCCTTCCGGCGCTTGTGGTGACAGAACAACAGGAGAGGCATGATGGGGCAAGTCGACCGGGCGGGCCGGGTTCGCTGGACGATTCTCGCCATGCTGTTCGCGGTAACCGTGATCAACTATGCCGACCGGGCGACGTTGTCGCTGGCGGCTCCATCGCTGAGCGCCGATCTGGGCATCGACAAGCTGCAATTGGGCATCGTTTTTTCCGCATTCGGCTGGGCCTATGTCGCGGCGCAGGTGCCCGGCGGCTGGCTGCTTGACCGGTTCGGCGCACCGCGCGTCTATCTCGCTGCAATCGTGTTATGGTCGCTGTTCACCATGGCGCAGGGCAGCGTGACCTGGCTGAGCGGGGCGAGCGCGATCACCATGCTGTTCGCTTTCCGCTTCATGGTTGGCATGGCCGAGGCACCTTCGTTTCCGGGCAATGCCCGGCTGGTCGCCGCATGGTTCCCATCGAAGGAGCGCGGTACGGCATCGGCAATTTTCAATTCCGCGCAATACTTCGCAACTGTGCTGTTTGCGCCGATCATGGGCTGGATCATCGCCGGGTTCGGCTGGCCGTGGGTGTTTGCATTCATGGGCCTGGTCGGATTGGTGGCCGCCGCGATTTGGACCCGTATGGTTCATGAGCCGCTGCTTCACCCACGCCTGGGCGAGGCCGAACTGGCACTGATCCGGGCAGGCGGGGCGATGGTTGATCCCGTTGCGGCACCACCGGCGAGTGAAGATCGCAGCGAACTGCGCCGCAAATTGCGGGTGCTGCTCGCCACACCAACGTTGTGGGGGCTGTATCTGGCGCAATTCTTCATCAACACGCTCACCTACTTCTTCATCACCTGGTTTCCGGTCTATCTGGTCGAAGAGCGCCACCTGTCAGTGGTCAAAGCCGGCCTGTTCGCCACCGTCCCCGCGATCTGCGGGTTCATCGGCGGGGTGCTGGGCGGAGTGCTGTCGGACTGGATGCTGCGCAAGGGCTGCAGCCTGACCACGGCCCGTAAGGTGCCTGTGGTTGGCGGGATGTTGCTGGCTCTGTCGATCCTGGGGTGCAACTATGCGCAGAGCAACACTGCGATCCTGGCGTTCATGAGCCTGGCCTTTTTCGGCAAGGGCATTGGCGCGCTGGGCTGGGCGGTGATGAGCGACGTCGCCCCGCGCGACAGCGCCGGATTGTCGGGCGGCATCTTCAACATGTTCGGCAACCTGTCATCGATCGTCACGCCGATCCTGATCGGCTATATCCTGAAGGCCACGGGTTCGTTCGATCTGGTGCTGGCGCTGGTTGCCATATCGGCACTTGCCGCAGCGTTGTGCTTTTTGCTGCTGGTCGGCAAGATCGAGCGGATCGGCGGAGAAGGCTAGCCTTCTCCTGCCTTACTCTCCGCTTTCGCCCATCCGCGCAAGCTGCACGCGTGAACAGGCGGCGAGCATCCTGACAAAGCGGCTGTGCCGGGCCTTGCCATAAACGAACGGATTGGCATCGCCTGGCTGAGCATAGCGCAGCAGGGCCTGCCGCTCGTTGGCCGCCTGGTGCGAGGGATGATTGGTAATCAGTGCATCGACCCCGGCTGCCGTTGCCAGCTTGTCCCAGCGCAGCAGCGAGCCGATCTGCTGGTGCACTGCGGCGCTGTCCTGTCCGCCGCCGGTTCCACCCATCAATCCGACCGTCCGGGGAACGCCATGGTCCGTAACCGGAAAGATCATCGACAGAGCGCCCCGCGTATGCCCCGGGGTGACGTAGAGCTTCAGCGTGGTCTTGCCGAGTGTGACCACATCGCCATCCTTGACCGCAACGTCGCGCCTGGGCGGCACCAGATCGGCGAAGGGGCCCCCGCCGTGGCCAGGTGATTCTACCATGTCCCAATCGGTCGCAGACATCGCTACCCTGGCACCATAGGTGTCCTGAAGGTACTTGGCCCCGCCCCAATGGTCACCGTGGCCATGGGTGACCACGACATACTTGATCCGCTTGGGATCAAGTCCAAACTTGACCAGATTGGGCACAATGATTTCGCTCGCTTCGTCCGGGCTGTTGAGTGCGTCGATCAGGATGATCCCGTCCGAGGTGTCGATCGCCCAGGCCGAAACCGCGTTCTGGCCGACCGAATAGAGCTGGTCGAATACCTTGGTCGCGGGCACCAGCCCGTCGTGCTGGATCGCGAACACCATTGGCCGGTCAAGCGGACTGGTCAGGCAGCGCCAGTTGAATTCGGGCACCAGGTCTGGCTCGGCCAGCTTGCGCGCGGTCGAAAGCCAGCGCGACACCGCCGCCGCGTCCTCCTTGGGGAACTGGGTCTGCGGCGCATAGGTTGCTGGCGAAATCAGTCGGTTTTGGCCGATCGCAACGCTTGACTGCGACAAGGTAAGCGATGCGCCTGCCAAGACCAGAGCCGGAATCTTAATGTTCATTATCCTCTCCTGCAGTCACCGGGGCGATGATTTCGCTTGTGTGCCGACCAGCCAAGCTGACTGCAAACTCTAGACCTAGAGCTTGAGTCCAAGCCAATTGCGAAACGGGATTGATCAATGCTTCGGAATCATCAATCCAGGCAATGCCGCCCCGTGCTTGCGAATGTCGAGCGCACGGCTTGCAAATGCCGATCCGGGGCAAACGATACACCCTGAACATTGTTTGATTGTCGTTGAGAATTGGACTTCGTCGGCAAGTCACCCTACCCCGAGCAGAGAAAGCCGAATTTTCTGCGATTGAGGGAGGGATTATGACGAGGGCACATTTGCGGGTTCTGCTGCTGTGCGGAGCCAGTGCGGCCACAGTTTTGAGCGTGCCGGATGCAGCGTTCGCTCAAGATACGGCGGCGGCGACCGATGCTGCGATTGCCGATGCAATTGTCGTAACCGGCACGCGCGTCAAGCGCGATGGCTATGATGCGCCAACGCCGGTAACTGTCGTCGGCGCAGAAGCAATTGCCAAGGCCGCGCCAGTCAACGTGGCCGATTACGTCAATCAGTTGCCCCAGCTTTCTCCCAGCGCAACGCCGCGCGTCGGCAACGGTGCGACCTCCACTGGCACTGCAGGTCTGAACCTGCTCGACTTGCGCGGACTGGGTTCCAACCGGACACTGGTTATGGTGGACGGACAGCGCGTCGCGCCTTCGACACAGACCGGTGCCGTCGATATCAACAACATCCCTACAGCGCTGCTTTCCAGGGTTGACGTTGTGACGGGCGGTGCCTCTGCAGCTTACGGTTCGGATGCCGTTGCCGGCGTTGTCAACTTCGTCATCGACCGCAAGTTCAAAGGCATCAAGCTGAACCTTCTGGGCGGTGTGACCGACCGCAACGACAACCGGAACTGGCAGGTTTCAGGCGCGTTCGGCACATCCTTTGCGGAGGATCGCGGCCACCTGCTGCTGGCGGCAGAGCACCAGCATGAAGACGGGATCGACATGGTCGATCCGGCCAAGCGCAAATGGTACAACGCGACATACCTAGTTCCGAACCCGGCCTATACCGCGACCAACGGACAGCCGCGCCAGATCGTGGCGAGCAATGTCAACTACAGCAACGTGGCGCTTGGCGGGTTGATTACAACCGGCCCCCTGCGCGGAACCGCGTTTGGCCCGGGCGGTACGCCCTACCAGTTCAATTTCGGCACTCTGGCGGTCAATTCGACTTCGCCGACAAGCAACTTCATGATTGGTGGCAATACCTGGAACGAGGGCAATGTCGCCACGATCAACCCGCGCATCGACCGCACCAACGTTTGGGGCCGTCTCAGCTACGATCTGACCGATGCAATCACCGCTTCGGTCGAGGGCTCCTATGGTCGGACGCATACGGATGGCCATGCCGCGTACCAGCGCTATACCGGACCGCTGACGGTCGGTACGCGCAGTGTCGCCAATCCACTGGTGTCGGTGCCGGTGACCACCCCGTTCTTGCCCGCCAGCGTCCTGGCCGCCGCAACTACCGCGGGTGTGACGAGCTTTGGCTATGGCATGTCGACCATCGACTATGGCCGGATGGAAAATGACATCACGCGTGAAAACATGCGTCTAGTTGGCACGCTTTCCGGCAATTTCAGCGACAAGTGGTCGTGGCAGGCCTACTACCAGTATGGCCGCAGCAACATCGACGTCCAGCTTCACAACACCACCAACAACGCCAAATTCCTCAATGCGGTCGATGCGGTGCGCAACTCTTCAGGTGCCATCGTCTGTCGTTCGACCCTGACCGATCCGACCAACGGGTGCGTCGCCGCGAATATCTTCGGAACCGGCGTGATCGCACCCGAATCGCTGGCCTACTTCAAGGGAACCGCCTGGCAGAAGCAGCGGATTACCGAAAACGTCGTCGCCGCCTCGGTTAGCGGCAGCCTTGGCAATACCTGGGCTGGGCCGATTTCGCTCGCCGCCGGCGCCGAACATCGCACCGAACATGCCAGTGCGGTCGGCGATGCGCTGTCGCAAACCAACAGCTGGGCCACCGGAAATTTCAAAACCAATGCTGGCGGCTACAATGTGACCGAAGGGTTCGGCGAAGTCGTTGTTCCGCTGCTGAAGGATTCGAAATTCGGTAGCGCGGCAGACTTCAACGGGGCGATCCGCGTCACACACTATTCGCTCGCGGGCACGGTCACGACCTGGAAGACTGGCCTGACCTATCAGCCGGTTCAGGATCTGAAGCTGCGGGTCGTCGTATCGCGGGATATCCGCGCGCCCTCGATCGCGGAAGGCTTTGCCGCCGGGGCAACCCAGGCGGTGGACGTCATCGTTCCCAACCAGGCACCGAACCTTTACACATCGGGCACCTGGCGGATTACCCAGGTGACCAACGGCAACCCCAATCTCACGCCGGAAAAGGCTGATACGTTCAGTCTGGGTGCGGTCCTGAAGCCGCGGTTTCTTCCGGGCTTCAGCGCATCAGTCGATTACTACAACATTCGGGTGAAGAGCGCGATCCAGACCCTTACGGTCAACGATATCGTTACCCTGTGCTATGCTGGCGTGAGTGATGCCTGCGCACTGATCACGGCAGATCCGGTGTCGCACACCATCACCCAGATCGCCCGCATTCCGATCAACGTGGCTTCGATCAGGGTCCGGGGGATTGACTTTGATGCATCGTACCGCACGTCGCTCGGTAAAGTCCTGCCCGGAGAAATGAGCCTTCGCTTCATCGGCACGAAGACGCTCAATTACACACTCAACACCGGCATCACGACGACGGAGTACGCCGGGATGAACGGCGGGCCTCTGGCAACGATTTCGGCACCGAAGTGGCGGACCTACACGACACTTGGCTATGACAACGACCGCGCCTCACTGACAATGACGATGCGGACCGTCAGTGCTGGTGTCTATTCGAACACGTGGAAGAGCGGGGTCGATATCGACAACAACTCGATCAAGGGCGTCACGTACTTCGATCTGGGCGGCACTTACCGGATCACGGGAGACCGCCAGCATTTCGTTGAAGCCTACTTCAAGGTGGACAACCTGTTCGATCGGGCGCCCGCGGTCGCAGCGCTCAACGTGTCCAGCGCGCTGCAGACCAACCCGACGCTGTACGATGTCGTGGGTCGTTCCTATCGCATCGGCGTTCGGTTGCGGTACTGATTGCCCGCTGAGAGGCTGGGTGTAGAGACTCAGCCTCTCACCCGGTTGCCCGCTTTGGGCAGACCGCGCCGAACGGCGTGCCCCGCTTTTTGCGCCCTCCAATTAGGGAAGGCGAGAAATGACGTTGATTCTGAGCTCCGGGGCAGGTGTCATACTCATTGAATTGCAGACAGCGTATTGAGTATCAGGGCAATCCAGCATTCGCCGAGCAAGACTGCAGATCGGGGGCAGGGCGTCATCCTGATGCTGGATGTTCGCTGCGCCAACTCTACCGAAGTCGTCAGTGGTTTCGGCCAGCTTGGCGCCCCTGCCGAACGCTTGACCAAGGCATCTGCAGCACGGATGAATGGCTACATCGAGGCGTCGGCGTACCTGGCTGACCAGCTTGTCCTACCGTTCGTGCCGGCGGGGGGGGCGGATCGCTCACGACCGTGAAACCGAACCAGCATACGCTGACCGCAATCGACATCTCCAAGACGTTCACCGGGCGGCGGATTGAGCTGACAAGGAAGGGCGGGGGTGAGCATTTGCTGACTTTGAGATAGGGCGTAGACACGATCATACGCGCGCATCATTCGCGTGCCCATCGCGCCCTTATCCGTCCAAGCCGCCACCCCCTTTCATGACTAATCCACGCCCCTGACCGAACCCGGCCAGGCCATGCAACGCGCGCTCATGCGGACCGTGTTGTCATGCTGCGCATGCCTGCCCGCACCACTCCTTCGAGCGACGTTTCCCTCTCTGCGTTCGGTGCAGACCTGACCGTGCCCGGCCTTTTCGGGGCTCAGTCAAAGGGATGGTCCCTTGGATGGAAGAGCAGCTTCGAAAGGTCAGCATCATGAAGAACACCGTCACTCTCGTCGGCTTCGTCGGCAACACTCCGGAAGTCCGCACCGCCCAGTCGGGTGCCGCCATAACCAACCTCTCACTCGCCACCACACGCAGCTTCAAGGATAGCGAAGGCAACCGCCAGACCGAGACCGAATGGCACCGGATCACCTGCTTCAACGGCGTCGGCAAATGCGTCGCCGAGCACGTCACCAGGGGCGCGTTGGTCATGGTCACTGGCCGGATCCACTACTCGCGCTGGACCGACAGCGAAGGCCAGACCCGTTATGGCTGCG
>CAZOSI010000050.1:0-18413 GCA_964582485.1 uncultured Novosphingobium sp. | reverse complement strand
GGCAAGCCTCCGGCGATTGCAGGAGAAGGGTTGAGCCCGGTGACGATTTCTTCGCGATCGAAGCCCGGATGTTCATGCAGGATCTGCATCGCATGGCCGAGCAGGATGTCGGCATGCAGATCCTCGCCCGAGGCAGCACTGACCAGGTAGTACAAGTCCAGCGCCAGCGGGGTGTTTTTGACCCGGCGACCATCGGGCCCGCGGGTCGCCAGACTTTCGTTGGCCCAATTGGGCTGCGGATCGACCTGGTAAAGGAACACGTTGAGCACCGAGTTCTCGTCTGTCACCGGATCGAGCAGGTCGGGTGCGCGGGCATGGACCACCACGTTGGTGCCGATGTTGGCCGCGACGTCGTTATCGACCAGGCCGTCGTTGAGCAGGTCGCGCAGCAACTGCGTGACCCCAGCGATGGCCAGCGCGGTGCTCATCGCCGCTCCTGCGCGCGGCGGGCTCGGTATTCAGACAGAGCGAGCGGCGGCTGCCATGGTTGCGGGGCCGCACGCGGGGCGGCAGCAGGTTCGGCCGCCACAACGATCTCCCCTATGTGAATGGTCAATGATCGTTCGGCTGGTGAATCGGCAGAGACCGAAGACTCGCGCGACGTTGTCTCGGCGAAACCCCGGTCGACAGAACTGTCCTGCTTGGTCACTTCGGGAGGGAAAGCGGTCGCAGCGACAGGTGCAGTCGTCGCAATGCTTCCGTGGCCATCGCCGAGCAACTGCATGACCGCGGCGGACAGCGTGTCGCCACGCTCGGCAGCCGACCGCGGTGACTGTCGCGGCGGTATGGTGACTGTACGGGGCATACCCAGACTGACAGATGCAGGTTCCACTCCGCGCTCCGCGTCCGGACGTCGATCCGGACGTGCGAAGGTTGTGGGAACTGGCAGTTCCGGCCCAGCAGCCTGCGGCCCGACGCTGCGCTCTGTAGTTTGCAAAGGCGCTGGATCAAAAACGGGCTTGTGGCCCGGATCGGCCACAACCCGGTAAGCGGTCGGTCGCGGCGGTGGGGCCGGTGTCTCAACATGGAAGGCCACGGAAGTCGGCTGCCGCGTTGCTGTTGTTTCGTGCTCGGAAACGGTCACCTCCGCCGTCCAATCGTCAGGCACTGCGGCGCGGGCCTGCTCGGCAAAGAACACCGGGGCTATTCCGGGGCGCAGTGCGGAAAGCTGTCCCTCGGCCCGGCTCAACAGGCGCGCGGCGAATTCGCCAGAGGTGTGTGGGCGCTCGCTCATCCGCCGATCAGTGCCACATGCGCGGCGCGGCGCTTCGGCGAGAGCGCCATTATCGCCTCGCTGGACCAGCCATAGGCCGCCGCAATCGTGTGAATATCGCGCAGCAGCCGCTGCGCCTCGGCCGTGATCCGCCGCCATAGATAGTCAAGAACATCGAACGGCGTCTCACCGGCCGCCCCACAGGTGGCACAGCTATGAGCCAGCGAAAGATCCGCGATCCCGGCGCGATCGGCCAGAGCAGCCTCGGCCGCAGCGAGGGTTTGGGGAGAAGGATCGACCCCTTCGATCACCGCAGTAATCAGCGTGCCTGATGGATCGGGGCTGGCCAGTGCAGCCGCCAGGTCGCGCGAATCCGGCATCCGCACAAAGCCCTCGCCACCCGGCAGGGCAAACCGCGCCTCGACCGGAGGAATTGCCAGAACGTCACGGGTCGACAGCCCCAATTCGGTCTCGCTGCCGCATTCCTGACAGGTTGCAAACAGGCGGAGGTCGGCCCCGAACAGCCGCTCTCCGATCAGGAAGAGCGCGCGGTCACGGCGATCGAGCGGCAAGGCCGCAGCTTCCGCCCGCGGAGTTCCTTCCAGCCCTTCGATCAGTCCCAAGGCCCGGTCAAGCGGGTGGTCGCCAGCCCCCTCTTCCCAGAGGGCGAGGAAATCGCAGCCTCGGTGGCCTCCGGTCACTGCCTTACTCCGGCTCGGTGAAGACCGGTTCCGCCGGCATAGTGATCGAATATTCGCGCTCCCAGCCTTCGTGTTCGAGTTTGATCGACTGGATTGCAAAGGATGAGGCTGAGGCATCAAGTTCAGGAAAGGCTTTGAATTCCGAAACCCAAGCGCGGTAGATATTGTAGCCAAGCACCAGCTGCCCGGCCTCATTGTAGATCTCTAGAAGCAGGTCCTTCCGGAAATCACCGAGCGAAACCTCGCGGCCTCTGCCCGAACCATAGTTCCAGACCTTGTTTGCCCACTGCTCGAACTGGGAGTTGTGCGTCACCCCGCGTTCAAGCGAGATCGCTTCGTACTTGGCTTGTCCGGGTGATTTGCGGGTCATCGAAGGGTCACCGCCTTCGCGGTACTCCATCACCTCAACCGTGCGGCTAAGCCCGCCGACCTTGTTGACCGCGAAGAAGTAGTCGCCGCCAACTTCCTTAATCCGAAACTTGTACCCGGCATAGGGAATCACCCGCTGGCCGGCCGTGTTGAGCTGGGTCATCGCGCTCTCCCTAGGCTGCTTGCTGGAGCTGCAATTGCAAGCTCACCACGACAAATTCGGCCGGTTGAAGCGGCGCGAACCCGACGAAGACGTTGACGATCCCGGCGTTGATATCGGCCTGGGTAGTGGTATCCGGCCCGCAGCGGACGATGAATGCGTCACGCGGGGACGTTCCCATGAACGCCCCTTGCCGGAACAAACCTTGCATGAATGCGGTCACCGCGCCGCGAATTTCCAGCCACAACGGATCGGCGTTGGGCTGAAACACTGCCCATTGCAGACCGTTGAACAGCGAGCTTTCGATGAACAGCGCGGTGCGCCGAACCGGGATATACCTCCAATCCGAAGCCAACAAATCTGCACCCATAAGGGTCCGTGCGCCCCATGCGATATTGCCGGGCACCGCAAAGTTGCGCAGCGCGTTGAGCCCAAGCGGATTGAGCACGCCGTTCTGCGGATCGCTTAGCACATGCGTCAGTTCGGGCACCCCGCGCAGCGAGGCTGTGGTTCCAGCTGGGGCCTTCCACACCCCGGCTTCACTGTCGGTCCGGGCCCAAATGCCGGCCAGCGTTCCAGATGGCGCAACGTCGCGCAGGCGACCGTCATTGGATGGATCTGGCACCCGTAGGCGCGGATAATAGGCCACCGAATTGGGCGAACGCAGCCCAGCGTCGGCAATCTCCTGTAGCCATGCCTCGGCCTCTTCCAGGGTGTCCGTACCGGCGGGCGGATCGACAAACAGCATCGCCCGCCTCTCGATTACATAGGACAGCGCGGGAGCCATCACGGCCGCCAAGTTGGGCGTCCCACCCAAGTCGGACGCCTGGGGAATGCTCAGCATATTGAACGCATCGACATTATCGAGCGCATAAATCCCGGTACGGGCGGCGCGAGTGCCGCGAAGCGTTGCAGCGTTCAGCGCGTTTCCGTTGCCTCCAACCACGCCGGCGTGGATTCGTCCGACTGCCGCTGCGACCGGAAGGTACTGTTCGACATTGCGCAGCGCTGCGGCGTCTGTGAGAAGAAAAGTGGCTGCAAACGTACCTGGACCGACGTCTGCGATCGAAACGATCGTCTGCGGAGCATAGTCTGGCGAACTGCGGCCAGGAGCAACCCGCAAACGCGTACCACCGAATTCCACCGTAACGGTTGCTTGCGCGAACAGCCGGTTGGCAGGCTGCGCCGTTCGAATTGCAGCCTGCAAGATTTCCGCGACAGCAGCGAGACTGGCAGGGGCCGCAACCGCGCCAATTGGAATGGCTGTGTTGCCCGTTCCAAAATTGACAGTAATGCTACCAGCGGCAACGTTGGCGGCAGCAAGGATGGCAGCGGTTAGAACGCCCGAATGGAACCCGGTGGCGGCAGGCCGGTTTACCCCTCCCAGATCAAGCGTGACCAAGCTGGACCCTTCATTGACAACCGCGATCGCGTTGTTTGGTCCGGCAGCCATAGTCAGATTGCGGAACACTTCGGTTCTGGCCGCCTGCGCAATCCCGTCCTGCAGGCGCACCTCGCTGACGATCAGATTAAACTGGTTCACAGGGTCAGCCGTGCGGTAGTCAACATCCAGCCTCAGCGCATTGCCCCACACGCCAGGATTGGCCACTGCCACGTTGGCGATCATCCGGCCCGCCGTGGCGCGCAACATCGGATTTGCACCGGTTTCCCCCCGTACGGTCACCGAAGCCGCCGCTGCGCCATTGGCAACACGCACTGCATAGGCCGTGCCCCCGCCATTATTGAAGTACTGCGAAACCGCGAAGCTTGCCGGATGATTGCCGTCAACCCCGCCGAAATTGTTCTCAAAATCGGCGAGCGAAAACATTCGCACCGGGGTATTAACCGGACCGCGGGCGAAGCCACCAACAAAAGCCGCGATCGAGGTTGAAGCCCCGGCAATACTGCGCGAGCCGCTGGGAATTTCGCGGATGTAGACTCCCGGAAAAGTAGGAAGGAAACTCATGGCTTGGCACCTCATCCCGCAGAAAGAAAATGACGGATCGCAGGAATGAGATTGCAGGAAATTAAGACAAAAAATCCCCACTCCGTATCACTACAATACGAAGACCAACCTTCAAACCAACGCATGACCCACTTTGTCTAACCCGTGAAACGATATTTCAAATTTTCCGAGTCGCAACTTCAAGGTAACTCAAATCGATAGCGATCCAAACAGGATTCGTCGCTACCATGGCTCAATTCATCGCGGCGATAGCGGATAATAAGGTTGCACAGTTGGTAACTCAACTTTGTAAGCGAGCTCTGGAATCTGAATCAGGATATAGGGCGTCTTGGCTGCACGGCCTCGCAGGTGGCGTTCCATTGGAAGTACAACCGCATTCGCAGTCGCCAGGAAGTTCTGTTTGGCAAGACGTGAGCAGCGCTGATCAGCCAACCCAACGCTAGGTCGATTAGGCCAAAGCTGCGCCGTGTGTGGCGAGTCCGGTCCAAGCAGCTTTCTGCACCGCAAGGACCCATGAAAATCGCATTGCGCCTACGCAACTTTGAACAGGGCAAAGCCGCTCTTCGCAAAGCGCCGTGAAGATGCACTTCACCCAACTGTGCGCCAGCATTCTTTGAGTCTCCGCCATCCGGAAGCGAAGGCACATGACCAGAACTGGCGGAGAGGGTGGGATTGCACACAATCAATCAAACATTTTTATATTTCAATGTTTTAAACCCCTGCTGCAGCATGATTTTGTAGCACGTTATGTAGCAATGCCCTACGCCAGCTGGACTCCGATATCCTTCAAGCCTGCGTGCAGTCCTGATCAAAGTGTTATCACACCAAGAGCAAGTTACGGCTGGCTTCTTTATGCCCGAATATGCAAAATGTTGTGATGCGGCTCATACTTCTTGATCGATTCCATCAGTGGCCCGAGGGCGTAGAGCACCAATATCCATGTGTAACGCTGAAACGTGACACGTGGAACGATTACGGCTTTGAGACCCTTTTTGTCGCGACTTTACGGCCAAGCGATGACGAGCAAAGCTGGGTTGGGCTCGGCGGTGTCAAATTCGGACGCCGTGGGCAAAAAAGCACTGAGCCTGGGCTACGCTTCTCAATGCCGAGTTTCATTGATGGCCTCGACGAGGAATGGTTCTCGCTCGGGCAGTCCAAATCTTATTATGAGGAGCTGCTCCAACAGCCCGAAGATCTCAGAAGAGCGTTTGCAGAAGCAATGCGGGATATACCTATTCTTCGCATTGACGTCGAACCGCTAGAAAACGAAGATGTCTTCCGTATCAGCCTGCTCCGATCATCCCGGGCGCTGGAGGCGCTCGACTTTGGTCGTGAAATCTTTGGCGAAGCTGTCGCATTGACCGAGAGTTTCGAGTTTAGGACGAGGATTGCGCCCGCAGGTGATCACGTGGTGCAGTTCAATTTCGCACCGTCGAACGGCTTGCCGCACCGAATGAACGTCCTTGTAGGTGTAAATGGAGTCGGCAAGACTCAGCTAATGGCGCGTCTTGCTATCGCGCTTGGGCGCTTCGAAGAGGAAGCTGCCGCAAAAGAGCGGGAGGAACGCGGGGAGAGTTTCGAGGAAGCGGGGACCCTGACACCAAGACCATCTTTTTACGGTGTGATCGCCGTTTCATTTAGCGCCTTCGACGACTTTGCAATCCCTACTCGAAACGATGTCAGCAAGCTTGACTACGCTTATTGTGGGATACGAATTTCAGGCGGCGGACTGTTGAGCGAGGAAGATCTCGCCAAGCGCATTCCACAGCTAATAAAGAGGATGGATCAAGAACAGCTCACCCTCTTCAGGGCAGCGCTCGACCTATTAATCCCAACGCTCGCCCAAGAGGTTCCTGCTGGTAAGGCTTTCTACAAAGGGCTTAGCGCTGGGCAACGGATCGTGCTCAACATCGTCTGCGATTTAATCGTAAATCTACAGCGACGTTCGCTCATCCTTCTCGATGAGCCCGAGACACACCTCCACCCTCAGCTTCTGACGACGCTGATGACAGTCGTTAATACGTTGCTCGATGCTTTGGACTGCTTTGCTATCGTGGCGACGCACAGCCCGATTGTGGTGCAACAGGTGCTCGCTTCCCAAGTGCACGTCATTCAGAGGATTGAAGGTGCTTCGCCCATAATTCGCAACCCTCCATCAGAGACGTTTGGGGAAGCGCTCTCCGAGATAGTACGCTTGGTCTTCGATTCAGTGGAAAGCGACCGCGACTATCAGAACGTGCTAGACGATCTACTCGCCGCGAATGGTGGTGACCCCGACCAAGTTGTCTCACTGTTTCCCAATGGGCTTGGCTTGAATGCTAGCCTCTATGTTGATTCGTTTAGGAGCGCGGATTGAGGTTAAGCCAGCTGGTCACACGTGACATAATAGCCGATTTTGATGCCGTGCGGAAGGCGAAGCGGAAGCCTAGGAAGCGATGGCTTGCTTTGTTGCGCGCCCATGTGCTTGCCCGTTATTCGCAATACTGGCTTTCGAGGCACACGCTCGAAGCCTTACCTTTGGTGAACTGGTCGGATAATTCGGCTGATGCTCTGCGTCATTGCTACAGCGGGAGCAATGAAACTCGCAATAGCATTATGGAAGAGATTGAAGAAGCACTCATTCCTTTCCCCTATCTTTGTCCGTATTGCCTTATGAGGCAGCCGAAGTCGCTGGATCATTTTCTTCCACAAGATGCCTATCCTGAATTTTCAATACTTTGCTGGAACCTGGTCCTCGTTTGCGAACCCTGCAATAGACGCAAAAGCAATCACCTCCACCGCGCTCCACGCTCTGTCCTAAACCCTTACTTCGACCAGATACCGACCACACCACTTCTGCATGCTCAGCTTCACGTCAATCCTAACCGAGTGACACTAAGCTATCACATCGACACCCAAGATGCAGCCGTAACGCAAGATCTGCTAGCGATCGCCCGACGCCATCTGACCGCGCTAAATTTGTCGAAAGATTTAGTTCGAGAGGGAACAAGCTTCATAGGAACGATAGTGAATGCCATTGCCGCAGAGAATGCTGTGCCTATCTCGCAGGAGCGGCTCGCTGCCATCCTTGATAGCCGTATGCGGGGCCTAAATGGCTTCCCTGTAAATAGTTGGCAGGTTGCGGTCATTGACTCGATGGAACAATGTCCGGACCTACTCGCATTCGTGAATGCGCGCATTGCAATCGTTTCCCGGCCCGCGCGCCCACGCCCATTGCAAAAGGTCCAAGCTCTTAAAGTTGCAGCAGGCAATCTGCCACAAGCGCAGGAACAGTGACTGGCATCAAGGTTTAGTGGAGCAGCGAAATGGCGACTCCACAGAAAATGCAACCAGTTGGGAGACAAGGTCGACATTCCTACGCTCGCGAGGTCCGTTGTCAGTCCGAATTCCGATCACGCCGAAGCGGCTCCACAAAAAGACTATGGATTTCACGAAACGGGGAGCGAAGGGCATAGCGTGTTTCGCGCCCATTCAAGTCTCTTGGTCTGATGCGAGCGCGGTCAAGGACGCCCCTCTCCTGTAGTTCTCGAATTGCTCGATCTAGATTGAGAGCCGGACCTGTTCGAGGCTTCACGACCGCTCCTTCAACGACCAGTGACTTGAGTAAGTGCCCAAGCGTAGCCGCGTTCCCTTGGCTAGCGGCCTCAACTTGCTCAATCAGGAGCAGGAAATCAGGAACTGCGGCTTCGTCAGGCCCACTAAAGATTTCCCCAATCGCACCCCAGTGCACGCAGTCGAGAAGACGCGCCCGCTCCATCTGAATGATCGCCAGCAAGCGCGCAGTGCCGTCTCCAATCCGAGCCAACGAGGTGTAATTCCCGCGCCCATTACGTCTGCGCTCAAATCTCAATCTATCAGGCAGCTTGGCATAGACAGCTAGGTGGCATCCGCTGGTTAAAGGCACGCTGGCAGCGAACCTGCGATTGTCTCTCGTTGCTGACCAGTTGCCTTCATAGGTGTGCACCGTAGCCGAGTGATCGGCAGCTAGGAGATGCCAGCATCCTTGACGAACGGCCCAGACTGCTGACCGGTGATAGCGCTCGAAGTAGCACTCGATCTGCGGAACTCGGACTTCCGCCCAGTCCAGTTCCAGTCTCTCGTTGGAACTCAGTCCTTCGTCCAGTGCTGCGCCTGTCTCAGACAAAATCAACTCGCACAATCTGCGCAGTTGTTCGCAAAAAACCTCGAGATAGGTCGGCCAAAAATCGACTTGGACTAGCCTTCGCGCCAAACTGACATCGGGCAAGAAGTTATCGCCCCCATCTAGCGAAACGGCCATTTCTGTCGCGCGGCTGGACTTAGAGAAAAACTCCAACGGGCTCAGAAGAGAAAGTCGATCAAGCAATCGGCCGTCAGCCTCTCCTTCGCCTTGCTCGAAAGAGGCAAGCAGATGGTGCAGAGTTCTCGTGGGGTTTGAACCGATCTTGATCTTGATTGAGCCGATCTGACCAGCCCTTGCTGACACCCGGATGCTCAAGTTTGAGATCGTCGAAGTGTTTTGAGAGGGCCGTTGAGTCAACTCAACCGTTGTTGCCCCTTCCCTCGCGACAGGCACGTTGAGCCAACGGTTTTCGACAATCTGTAGTCGATTGCTGAAAAACTCTGTCATTGATCGAGGGCTTGACCACCGACCGCTGACAGAAATGTCCATCCGGTCCACGCCTACTTCGTGCAACGCCGGGGAGAGACCCTGCTCGAAGCCCAACATAAGACCATCAGGGTCGCGCTGCCGTGCTCGTTTCAAGTCTGTCCCCTATTTCACCTCAGCTTTCAGCAAATGTCCTTCTACAGCGCAACGGTCATGTAGATCAAAGCTGGCAGAGTTTGCCCGCCTCCTTGAGCATATCGCCGATGTCGACCCTAACCGGTGTTTCATTGGCGGCCCCTGCCTTTTTCAGCATTTCAGCCATTCTTTGGTCGATTTGCCAAACGGGGTCGGGTGCCGGGTATCCGTTCCCCTTGGCAGTGCCATTTAGGCCGTATGCCACGCCCTCAACTTCCACCCATCGGGACATCTTAGTGCAGCCCAATCGGGCGCGATCTACGGTCAGCGGCCAAACCAACCCGCGCTTTTCAAAATCTGCACGCGTGGCCGTGGCGACAGAGCCATCGCTGCTCCACTCCTCGATCTTCTCGGCCTCGCGTTTGGCATCCCTTTGCTCCACCCTCTTATCGCGTTCAGCGATCTCCTCAGGCGTCATGGACGCTACTGAAACCAAGGCCACGGCCACGAACCAGATTGCGCCGCCAAATGCGGCGACAAAGGCCCCGCCAAGCCTCTGACCCCAAGAATAGCCTTGCCTAAACAGTGCCCAGCCGAAAACGAACGGCAAGAGGAGTAGGCCAATTGCAAGGCGTTTCGATATTTGGCGGTTTGCAGGCTGCGCGGGTGCTTCGGACGACATGCGATCTCACGATAGACTAAGGATTTCAGGCAATTGTAAGTAGACGATAGTCTACCAGAGCGCCGGGTAGCAGCAATCAGTTTTTGTAGACCATGGTCTGGTGACTGGAATTGCATGCTGTGGTCCATCGTGACCGATGAGCCTGCGTGACAACCTCGCTGCAAACCTCCTACGGCTACGCCGGGAGCGTGGCTTGCCGCAGGATCAATTCGCAGCGGAAATTGGCATTCACCGGACCTACCTGAACCACATCGAAGGCAGGAAGCGTGCCCCGACGATTGATGTGGTTGAAAAGATCATGGTGGCGTTAGACGTGGACGTCATCGACCTTCTCGGAAAGCCGCCCGAGAGCGACTGACACTAGGCGGTATAGACAATTTGAGACCTGATTAGATGGAAGCATTCAGCAGGCCAAAGCGATTGGATGAACGGCCGCTTTGTTGGGGGAGGCGGACAGTCAGGACGCCAACGCACAGGCCTGGCAGATACGACCAGCATAGCAAAGCCTGCTGGTGCGATATACGGGGCGATCAGGAAATCGATCGAGCCAGGAGCCTGACGGTGGTGTCCCGAAAGTAGAGGTTGTTGGCCAGACTATGTCATATCTCCGTTACGTCTAGGGTATCGATCAGCCGTGGAAGCGATTGACGTAGCGTTTGAGATCCCCCGAAAAGTCGCTCTCGGCGAACTGCAGCATGGCGGAGTAAGCCGAGTCGTCCTCCGGAGATGGGAAGAGATGATCGAAGTCGCACGCCGTCGTGTAGTGCCCCGGCTTAAGCCGGAAGGCGCATACCATGGTCTCTGCAAGTCGATTCTGGTGTTCCGAGTGGCCGCCAAGAAAAAAGCGTGCGCGCTGCCGCTCAGGGCGAAGCGCGCGGATCCCGAATGCCTCTAGTTCCCGGCAGTCTTGGAGCGAAGAGTGCAACGACCACGAAACATTCTGGAACACGAAGACCGTGGGCCACTGTCTTCGCTTGGGTGACCAATCGCGTGCCTCGAGCGGATCGTATTGCGCAATGCCGTCCTGCACACTGTAACGTTGGGTCGCAAACCAGGACGCTACGTCCAAATCGGTCGTGACGTCCAGGCCGTGCGACGGCAAGCCATAGTGCTGCGCTAATGCCATCATGGCATAGTCGATGGAAAGCGTCGGATTCGTTATGGCCTCGCGCCATGCCTCTTTCCAGTCCGCACCATCCATTTGGTCAGGGATAGCAAAGTTTTCCATGAAGAACCGCAGGGCAAAATGCGCGGGATCGTAGTTGTATTTGTGGCGGGACGCTGAAGTCGATAACGATGGTTCGATGGCGCAGGAATTGCCAAACAGCAAGTGCTTGACCTTCGATGGCCGCTCAATCTTGTAGAAACTCGTTTGCCCACGAAAAAATATTCCATTCACCTCGTCGCGGATGGGTATGCCAGCCACGATTTCGCGCGCTTCGTCGATGCTGTCGATCTCGTAGACCGGTACCGAGAACTGCCGGCAGCGCAACAAATCGTCCGCCTTCCGGCGTTCGTAAAAGTCATCGAAATGGTCGCGCAGAACGTTTTTCCCGCCGTAGAGACCAATCTTCCGGAGTGGGCGCGCAAGAAAGGCGCCACGGTATTCCTTGTCGATCAGGAACCCTGCGTAGGCCTCTTGTTCAACCGCGCCGGCATCAAACACGCCCGGTGGATTGGAAAGACTATGCTCGTTGAGTGGAATGCCGCCAAACACCTCCTCGCTGCCCTGCGCCATGACGAGCGGAAGAGCGATCGTCGGTGGCACGGCGACAATGCCGCCATCATGGAGATCGCGGGCATCCGACGCGCTGAAACCGGCCGCGCGTGCACACTTCAAGGCGTATTCTTTGCTGCGAAGTTGGGGCGCGATCGCGTACGAAGCGAAGTAATGGACGTTCGTGGCGCCACCGAGCCACGCCCCCAGCGAAGCAAACGCGAAATGCAGATCAGTGGGTTGATTGCGCGTGGTCTCGTCCAGAACAACGACGTTACTGCCATCCAATCCGGCTTTCTCGAGCGCTTCGTGACGGCTCGCCACAATTGATTGCATCCGTGCGGCGTGTGTCGCGACGATCGAATTGAGTTGCTGGAGCAGCGTCGAATAAGCGCGCGGCCACATTGTTTCCTCGGCCCACCGGAATTTACCGCCTCCTTCCCCAAGCATAAAACACGGCAAGCGGTCGTCAGGGATTGGCGGAAAGGGGCTAAGTTTGCCATACACCTCGCGCAGGGTTGGCGTTCTGAGAATTGCCGCGATGACCCAGTCAGGCGGATCGATTGCGCTGATCAGTCCGCGCCAGGCCCCAACCAGCCCGCTATGGCGTTCATCCGAGCCGACCAGCGGAATGTCGATGGAGGAGTATATTTGCGGTCCACCAGCCTGCAGCGCTTCGACCACCTTCGCCGTGTCGACGGCGAGGTAAGGCAATTTAATTGCCGCAAACACGCGCCGGAATGTATCTTGCACTTCCGACGCACTTGAAAAATCCGGCAGCAACCCATTACTCCCTCTTTTACATCGATGTGCTTGATCCGATAGTCAACGATACGGATTGAATCTATCTTGCTCAATCTGTGCCCGATACACGCAGCATCGCAAAGTAGATAACCAGCGGGTCAAAGTGCCCTTGATGTCAGTGTGTTCGATAGTCATGCCAGGTTTAGCAAATTGGGCGATGATATCCGCCGCCGTGCGAGTATGCGAGCAGAACTACGGTGTTCGGAAAAATGTCAGAGGCAAACGCAATGGACGCGAAGGAAAAGCTAGACCACCTAACTGATCGAAATGCGGTGCTAGCCGCAATGGCCGAATTTCGTCAGTTAGGGCGTGACGAATTCATCAGAATATATAGCCAAAATGGCAGGGGATTTAGGCCTTCCAACAATGTATTTGTGATCCATAATGGTGTGGGTTATGACAGTAAACCTCTAGCAGCTGCTGCATACGGCCACCAATTTGGTCGTGAGAATGCTTTACCCAACGAATTTCATGGTGGCGATCCTATCCGAAGCCTTTTCAGGCAGTTGGGTTTTGCTGTTGTCGAGTGGACTTCGCCGAAGTTGGAGGAAGGCAAAATCTACACCCGAGAAGACCTGCGTGATCAATTCAAGATAGAAGATGCAACGCTTAACAACGGCGTATTCCAGCCGAAGGACACGAACTCTGTTTGGCTTTTTATCACGAAGGAAAAGACATCAGACCGAACTCAGTACGATGATCATTTTGACGGAGACATTCTGTATTGGCAGGGGCAAACTGCAGGCCGGACCGATCAGAAAATCATCGGTCACGAAGCTGATGGGAATGAGCTGCTAGTGTTCTTTCGCGAGAGCAAGCGGCAACATCCAGGTGCAGGATTTATCTACGAAGGCCCTTTCCGATACCTCAACCACGAAGGTAGTAAGCCAACCAACTTCGTCCTTCAGCGCTCATCATCGCAGCAGGGCATTGAAGCGCCCGAAAGCGAGTTCAACCCGACGTCAGTTATAGACGGTCGCAAGAAAGTCTGGGCGGAGGTGAAGCGACGGCAAGGGCAGCTCGGTTTTCGTCGCAAGCTGCTGAAGGCTTACGGTGGACGGTGCGCTGTTACTGGCACGGGTGTAGAGCCGATTGTCGAAGCCGCGCATATTCGACCATATTTTGGGGCTGAGACAAATGTCGTTCAGAACGGTTTGTTGCTCCGAGCCGACATTCACACGCTCTTCGACATTGGCTTGATAAGCGTTGGCAAGGACCATCGATTGCTTGTTTCAACCCGCTTGCAGGGCACTGAATATGAAGCGTTGGCAGGTAAAGAGCTCATGTTGCCGACATCGAAATCTGACTACCCGAGCGAGCTAGCTCTCGAGTGGCATCTCGACGAGCACGGTTGGGGCGCAGAATGACTTCCGGGTCGAGCGGGTTGAATTGAAGTGTCGTGAAAACTTGGAGGTTCGACGCGTATACGAAAATTGAGAAAGACCGTTCACGTTGGCTGTTGGCTGCCCTTGGGTCGTGTCCGGAATGTCAGCTATCGTGTCGGGTGCTGGCTATGGCGGAAGTTCAGCCTAAGAGCCGAGTTAATCGACGCAACCTTTCAAAACCGCCTATTGAAGCCCGTCTGCCTATCCGGCTGGTTCTGCTGGCATCGGCCTCAAATTATCATCGAAACGGAAGCCCGCAGCTAGGAACCTTGTTCCGGGGAAGGGACGGCACGCTAGATCGCGGTGCGCGCTGCTAATGTCAGCTAGGCATGAATAGCCCCCGTTGTCCCAAGCCCAAAGTCTACCCTCCCAGATCAAGATGGGGTTTGGTGACAGTTGGCCGATTGAGACGAACGCGCCCTCCGGGACCTCTGACAAACGGACAGTTTTGTGCCAAAGCGACATTGTTGCCCGACGACGCCTGTGTAGGTCGCGGTCCATCGTGCTTGCCAGAACCCGTTCTGACCGAGGAACTCCCGCAATCCGCTTCCAGATCTCCAACCACTGGTAGTATGCCGTCGGACGACAACTGCCACATGGCCGGTGACCGGCTGTCAATGCGACAGCTTCGTCAGTAAAGAACAGCGGCGTGTAGCCGTAGGGGTTGTCGAACTGGACCTTTCGGCCATTGACCTCTTCAAGCGTGCAGCAAATCCACCGCCTGATCGCGTATTCCTTTACGACCTGACCTGTTTCGTCGAGCAAGTTGCCCCTGTTACCCATTGCGCGTCCACGGGCTTCGATAGCCACAATCTCACCCGAGGGAGTTACGCGGTTCATTCGGGGGTGCTGGCGCGTGATCATACCGATCTCGCGATCTCGATCAGGCGGTGCACTTGGGACGCTCCCCAAGTTCCACCCCGTGCCGTGACAATGGAGCGGACATTCAACTCATCGGCAATCCGCCGATACGAATAGCCCCTGCCCAAAAGATCGACGAGAAGCGGGCCCAGGTCACGTGCACGCTCAAGGGCACGATGTTTTCGGGCCTTGGCGCTCATTTCAGCGCCTATCCGTGCCACCAAGGGCAGATTGCCCCTATTGCCCCCTAGCTTGACCCCTCGCCTCTTTGCAGCGGCCAGCGCGCTCCTCGTGCGTTCGCGGATCATTCCAGCCTCGTGCTCAGCCACCGCCGCAAGAATATGGATAGTGAGCCGATTGGCCGACGGGAAATCCACCGCTTCAAACTCTACACCGCTTTCCATCAGGCTTGAGATGAAAGCAACATTGCGCGCCAAGCGGTCCAGCTTCGCGATTAACAAGGTCGCCCGATGAACCCGGCACAATCGAAGTGCCTCCGCCAACATGGGGCGATCTGCGCGAGTGCCACTTTCGACTTCGATGATTTCGGAGATCAGCAGCCCTTGCCTAGCGCGAACAAAATGCGAGACCGCCTCTTGCTGGGCTTCAAGACCTAATCCTGACCGTCCCTGCCTACCTGTAGATACGCGAACGTATCCAACGAACCGTGCTTGGTTCGCACCTTGCGACAATCAATCACCTTCGCTTGCAACCCGTTGCAACAGCAGCAACGTCCCTTGCAGCATACTGAACAAGGAACAATTTTTGGTCAAGCGTAATTATCTCTATTTGTCAGTGTTTTATAAAACTTCTGCCTCTCGCAACTCATTGCGGCTGGTGCACGTTGGGGACATTCAAGGTCTGTGGTGCTTTGGAGGCTGAGCAAACCGAAACAACATTGCGCCGACATCCAATAGGCGATTGCAGCCTTTGCAACCCGTTGCAGCATCCTACGTGATTGGGTCGATCACGAAGGAAGCTAAATGATGTCTTTTCAATCGACGCTTGAACAAATACCCTCGTGCGCGTCGAGCAAAATGGAATAGGGCAGATCGATATGGCCAGCGAACCAGTCGCTCACAGCGATCTCGCCGAAAAAATTCGTGAAAGTGCGGGAAGCGGCGCAACCGTTGAAACCGAACTTTCAACCAATCAGCGCATTATCTCCCGGGTAACCGATGGCATTTATCGGGAACCTTGGGCAGCATTTCGCGAGTTAATTGCAAATGCATATGACGCGGATGCAACCAGCGTCGTCGTTGAGACTGGTGCCCCACATTTCGACAAGGTCACTGTTCGAGATGATGGAAACGGAATGTCTCCCGAGACATTGGCATACATGCTCCGCAATATCGGTGGGAGTTCAAAAAGAACGCGGCGCGGAGCCGAACTTGAAACGGCCAACCGCCTTGACCCCGACCTAAGCCCAGCAGGACGGCCATTAATCGGCAAGATCGGCATCGGGATGTTCGCCGTTGCCCAATTAACGCAGCATTTTCAGATAATTACAAAATCTCGTGGTAACCCATTTCGTAGTTCAGCGACAGTTCTCCTGCGGACTTACAACGAGAAGCAGGTCAAAGATGCTGATCCCGACGTTCCATTCGTTGCTGGTATTGTAAAAATCATTTCCGAAAATGTCCCAGATGATCAAATAGATGCTCACGGAACGTCAATCGTCCTCTACAATTTGAGGCCTGAAGTTCGTAAATCGATGCAAAGCCTTCGGCTTTGGGATGCCTCAATGGCAGAAGGCATCGATGGGGCATCTATAACCGAAAAACCGCAGTATCACATCGGCGTGCTCCCAGGGGCATTGCCCGGCAGTCCCGGCGGTGTCGGTTCACATCTGCCTTGGCAGCACAACGATGACCCAAGAGTGAAGTTTCAACGCTTGGTAGAAGCAGCAGGAGATGATCGGGAGCGAGGAACAAAGCCATTAAACCTCGACCACTTTGACGAATACCTGAGGTCAATCTGGAAATTGAGTCTATCTTTGCCGTTGGAGTATCTTAACGGCCACCCGTTCGAAAAATCCGGAGAAAGCGGCATCATCTTTTTGAACGTCCCCGATGGAAGGGGGCAAACTTCCCGTATCGAACTTTCCGGGAGCCAATCTATCCGCCAGAAGCTGGACCTCAAAGCCGGACTCGCCTGTGGCCTACCTCCGTTCACTGTGCACTTAGATAGCCTAGAGTTACTTCGCCCGATCTCGCTGCCAGACACTTTGCGCAAACCTTCGAGGGTGAAGCATCCGTTGATGATGGTTGCCAAGGAAATTGCTCCCTTCAAACCAGAAACCCTCGACCGGGCCGGAGGCCCACTTGAGTTCGAGGCATACCTATACTGGAATAGTAAGATCGTCCCCAAGGACAACGCAGGCGTCCTCGTGCGCATTCGAGAAGCAAGTGGCACGCTTTTTGACACTACGTTCCTTGGATACCAAGTTTCAGAGCAAAATCGACTAGGCCAAATTACAGCCGAAATTTTTATTCACGAGGGCCTAGACGGTGCGATAAACATTGACCGAGAAAGTTTCAATTACAGTCACCCTCATTACCTTTATGTTCAACGGTGGCTGCACAAGGCTCTCCGCCTTCTGATTAACCGTCAAAAATCCATCGCCAAGGAAGACTTAGAGGCGGAAAAATCGATAGTCCGTAAGGCGGAGAGTTCGGCACGAATTGAGACAGCTTTGAACGTTTGGACGAGTAGACGCGGTGAGGAGGCCGATCCACCGACTGAACAAAGAAATTTCGCGATACCAATTCAAGAGGTAGGTAACGCACAAATAGAATGGCCCGCTGGACAGTCGAAAGAAAACCTCGACATTGCCGGTTCTCTGGCGATAATTTTAGAGGCCTATGGGGTTCTGTCGGCATTGAGTAGTCGAGATCGATCTAGATTGATCAATGACATCATCTCGCTGTTTGATGTGAAGGGCTGACCAAAATGAACGCAAGCGACGACGAGATCGCCGACGATGTTCTGCCGGTCGACATTGCAGAGATCGCTGTCCCTGAAGAACTGAATGCACTTGCTCCTTGGCACAAATCGAGAAAGGAATTCATCCGCATAAACCAATGGGGGATGTTGGCCGAACGTGTCATCAATAGGATCAAAGGCACTCCGGCGCTACCTCAGCAGGTCGGTGGACTTCACGAGGTTAAGTATCTTACGCTCCCGGGCAGCGATTATCTCGATGTGGAGATGATTGGAGAAATTGCGCAGGGGCTTGATTGCGTCCTTACCACAGTCGGCTTTCTGGCCGGGGCATTGGACAATCCAGTCATGGCGCGCGCCGAGATGCGCAAGGAAGGATTGATTGAAGCGGGCCTAATTTCAGACCGTTCCTTAACTCTGAATCGTCGGATTGAGGAAGTGACTACGAAGTCGGGGCCTGCCTATCGGGAAATGAGGAGCCGAGGCCCATACCACGTGATAAATATTGACGCCTGCGGATCAATTGCCCTTCCGGGAGCACCAGAGAATAACAGACTTATACAAGTGTTACATACACTTCTAGAATATCAATTCGCGAATTACAGGGGTCGGTGGCTGCTATATTTGACGTCGGATGTCCGACAGGCTCAATTTGACCCGGAGACAATGGAGAGGCTCCATGAAGCCATCCGTCGCAATGCGGAAAGCTGTGAGCAATTCAAGACGCAGTCATCAGAGATGTTCGCCAATGGGATTGAACAATTCGACCAGTCACTCGACCAATTCTCCCAAACCTCGCCGGATAATTTCATGCGCACTTTTTCCCTAGGCATTGGAAAGTGGCTGTTGGCACTTTCTCGCGTAGATGGTTGGGACATGAAGATGCATC
>CAZOSI010000049.1:0-18437 GCA_964582485.1 uncultured Novosphingobium sp. | reverse complement strand
GCCGATGCGCTGCTCGCGCTGATCAAGCTCCACAATGCCGATCCCCGGGCCGACAAGATCGACCTTGGCGTCGGCGTCTATCGCACCGGGCAGGGCGCAACCCCGGTATTCGGCGCGATCAAGGCGGCCGAACAGCGGCTGGTCGAAACTCAGGATTCGAAAGCCTATCTTGGACCTGAAGGCGACATGGGCTTTGTCCACGCGCTGATGCCTTACATTTTCGGTAAGGACGATCCCAGCATGTCGGGCCGGATCGAGGGGATGCAGGCCCCAGGCGGAACCGGGGCAGTCCGCCTGGCGGTGGCGCTGGCCAAGAGGGCCGGGGTTGGACGGATCATCATGGGTCTGCCCAGCTGGCCCAACCATGCCCAGATACTGGGCGATCTTGGGGTCGAACTGAAAAGCTTTGACCATGCCGCCAAAGACGGCACGGTTGACATGGACGCGCTGCGCGCCGCGATCTCCGAGGCGCAGGCCGGCGATGCGATCCTGCTCCACGGTTGTTGTCACAATCCCACCGGGATCGACTACAGTGAGGCTCAGTGGGACGAGATTGCCCCGCTGCTTGCTGAAAAGCAGCTGCTGCCGATCCTCGATCTGGCCTATCAGGGTTTGGGCAAGGGGATGGAGGAAGACGCCTATGGCGTGCGCCGGGTCCTCGCCGAAGTGCCCGAGGCGCTGATCGCCTATTCATGCGACAAGAACTTCGGGATGTACCGTGACCGGGTCGGCGCGATCTATGTGATGGCCGAGGATGCCGAGGTGCTGGGCCGGGTGCTGTCGAACGGCCACGCTCTGGCCCGCGCGGCATGGTCGATGCCGCCCGATCATGGCGGCGCAGCGGTGCGACTGATTCTGGAAGATCCGGCGCTGACCGCGATGTGGTTGGACGAACTTGACACCATGCGCACCCGGATGCGCCAGGTTCGCGCGCGGCTGGCCGCTGCAGGGCAGCATGGCGGGGTCGATTTCACTGTCCTGGGCAGCCAGAGCGGGCTGTTCTCGATGCTGCCTCTCAGCGCCGAACAGATCCTCAAGCTGCGCACCGATCATGGGATTTACATGGCCGGATCGGGCCGGATCAATGTGGCGGGCCTGACCATGGCCAACATAGACAAGTTCATCGCCGATGTCGCTGCGGTGAGCAGCTGAGATGGACCGGCAGCCGGTCCTCGAAGGGGAGCGGCTGCTGCTCCGGCCGCTCAGGCCCGACGACTGGGACGCGCTCTATGCAGTCGCCAGCGATCCCATGGTCTGGGAACTCCACCCCGCCAGCGACCGCTGGAAAGAAGACGTGTTCCGTCGCTATTTTGCGGATGCCTTGGCGCAAGGCGGCGCGCTGGCAGTGATCGACCGGGCCAGCGGCGCGATCGTCGGCTCATCGCGGATGCAGGCGCATGACCCCGCGAATGGCGGCTCGGTCGAGATCGGCTGGACCTTCCTCGCCCGGAGCCACTGGGGCGGCGAATTCAATCGCGAGATGAAGCGGCTGATGCTGGCCCACGCGCTGCAATTTGTGGAACGGGTCGATTTTCGGGTGGGTGAGCACAACCTGCGCTCGCGACGGGCGATGGAAAAGATCGGCGGCCGGTTAACTGGCCGCGATGGCGGAATTGTCGAGACCGTCAGCGGCCCGGCTCATCACGTTGTTTATGAGATTACCCGGCAAAGTTTTGCCGAAGTGCCCTTGCGCCAGCGCTAGTCAGCGTACCAAAGATAGGTGATGTCGGGCATCTTTTCCTCATTGCGATCGCCATCGGTCATTTCCTCGATCACGAAGCCGTGGCGTTCGTAAAAGGCACGGCCCCGGGCGTTTGACTGGAAGGTGTAGAGCCGCAGTTCGTCCTGTTGCTGCTGGGCAAAGGTCAGGAGCATGCTGCCGATCCTGCGGCGCAGCCGCTCGGGGCGGACATAGAGGTGATCGATCCAGCCGGGCTGGAAGGCGATGAAACCGACCAGTTCGTTGCCTTCGAAAGCACCCCAGGCCTCGTTCTCGGCCAGCACCTTGGTCTGGTGGAATTCCAGATCCTCAGCCGGGCTATGGAGACTGACATCGTATCCCGGAATCAAGGCTCCGCTGGCCCGGTGAATGGCTGCTGTTAGCTCGGCATGGGCTATCGACAGTGGCCGGAGCGCGACCATGTTCGGTCAGCCCCGCAGCTTTTCCATGCGCTGCAGGTATCGCGCCAGCACGTCGATCTCAAGGTTCACCGCATCGCCCGCCTGCAGTCCGCCCAGCGTGGTGACTTCGGCGGTGTGCGGGATGATGTTGAGGTGAAAGGTGCAGGTGCCGTCGGCATGATCGTCAACCGCGTTGACCGTCAGCGAGACGCCGTCGACCGTGACCGAGCCCTTGGGGGCAATGAACGGCGAGATATCGGCCGGGGTGGTAACCGCCAGGTGCAGCGAACCGCCCACTTCTTCGCGCAGCGCGATCCGCCCGACAGCATCGACATGGCCGGTGACGATATGACCGCCCAGTTCGTCGCCCAATTTCAGCGCCTGCTCCAGATTGAGCCGGCGTCCGGCGGACCAATGCTGCTGCGCGGTTTTGCTGATCGTTTCGCCTGACACGTCGACCGCAAACCAGGCATCACCCGGTACGCCTCCGCGATCGACCACGGTCAGGCATACGCCAGAACAGGCGATCGATGCGCCGATCGCGATCCCGGCGGGATCATAGGGGCAGGTGATCACCGCGCGCAGGTCGCCCTGGTCGCGCACTTCGCGGATGGTGCCGATGGCAGTGACGATCCCGGTAAACATCAGGAGCGCTCGTAGACTTGCAGCGTGTCCTTGCCAAGCGCGCGTGTATCGACCAGCCGCCAGGCCGGATCACCGGCCAGCGCGGCCTCGGTAAGTTCGGGCAAGGCCGTGCCGTTGCCGCCGACATCAAGCGGCGCGCGATAGAGCATCATACGGTCAACCAGACCAGCAGCCAGGAACGCCCGTGCCGTTTCGCCGCCGCCTTCCACCATCAGGTATTGCGCCGGAGCAATCATCCCGATGTCCCGCACCAGTGGCAAGGCACGCCAGCCGTCGGGTGCCTGTCCGTGAGTCAGGAGCCAGCGCTGCGGGCTGCGTTTCGCAAGGCCAGGCAGACGCACGTCGAGTCGGGGACGGTCGAACTCGAGTGTCCTCCGCCCGACCAGAATTGCGTCCATTCGCGCGCGCATCGCATGGACATGGGCGCGGGCCACTGCGCCGGTCAGCCACTGGCCTTCGCCGGGCGGCGGCGAAAGGTGCCCGTCTTGGGACAATGCCAGTTTCAGCGTAACGTGGGGGCGACCAAGGCGGCGCAGGGTCAAGTATCCGGCTAGACTGGCAGTGCATTCCGGATGTTCAATTTCGGTCACCTCAATCCCTGCTGCGCGAATCCGGGCAGCACCAGCTCCGGCGGTGCGCGGGTCGGGGTCAGGACAGCCGATCACCACCCGCGCGACCCCGCTGGCGGCGACCAGCCCGGCGCAGTCCGGGCCGCGCGCACTGGCATGGGCGCAGGGTTCAAGCGAGACGTATAGTGTTGCGCCTTGGGTTGCGGCAGCGGCGGATTCGAGCGCAGCAGCTTCGGCATGAGGCCGACCGCCGGGCTGGGTCCAGCCGCGGGCCAAGACCTTGCCATGCTTGACCAGAATCGCGCCGACAGATGGATTGGGGCAGGACAGCGGCTGCCCGCGCGCCGCCAGCCGGGCGGCGGCACCCAGCCAGCGGACGTCATCGCTATTCGGCAACCGGTTCGACCCCGGCCTGTTTGAGGATCGCGTCGGCCTTGGCCTTTGCGGCGGCCTTTTCGCGCGCGCGATCAGCTTCGGCCTGCTTCTTCAGATTGTCGACATCCATGCCCGAGGCCTTGCCGACCGTGGCCCACAGATCGCGGCCTTCCTTCTCGTACGCCTCAATCGCGGCCTCGCGCGCTTCCTTTTCCTTCTGCTTGGTCTTGATGAATTCCTGCGTCTCCGCGTCGGTACGATCGAGCGGCCAGGAATTGATATAGGTTACCTCGGGCAGAGCGCGGGGCTTCTTCCAGCTCTCCCAGGCGAGCGAGGAGAATACCCCGGTGGTGATTGCCAGCGAGACCAGCGCGATCGGCCAGCGCTTTGATCCGGCGCTGCGGAACACATCGACGAAATCGCCGACTGCCCCGGAAGGATTGATTTTTTGCCAGTAGGACATGAGCGCAAGATAGTGGCGCGGCGCGCCCAGCGCCAGCGTTCAGTTATAATCGACCGAAATCGGGATTCGTCCACGATAGTTGCCGCCGCGCCCGCTTTTCACCACCAACCGTGCGCCAAAAGTGAATTCCAGCTCGCCATTGGCATCAAGCCGGGGATGCGGAGGAAGGTTGCTCGTAAAGTCGGTCAGTTCGGCGCTGGCTCCGTCTGGCGTAGCCATCGGTACCCGCGACGGCAGATCGACCCGGACTTCGCGCAAGGGCGCCCCGGTGATCTTTCCGCGCCCGTTGACCGGGGCGCCGCCCAGATTAATCATGTCGCCCTGAGTGCTCTTCCCGCCGGTTTGGGCATCGACCTGCGCACTGCCGCCGCTGCGGCTGGTCAGCGCCAGCTTGGCAAAGCTGAGGTCGGCCCAGATCTCGATATTGAGCGGCCGCTCACCCGGTTTTGCTGCGGGGTCGGCATAACACAGCCGGCAACCATCTTGTCCTTGGGCGGGCAAGGCCGGCAGCAACATGGTCGCGGTCAGCAGCAAGGCAAGGCTTCGTCCCATGCTGCCAGAATCGCTGATTATGATTAATGGACGGTTACGGATAATTACCCAAGCGGGACATAGAGTTGCCGCCCTTCACGCTTGAGCCAGCGATTCGCTGCGCGGATATCATATTCGAAAATCGAATCGAGAAAGGCGTGAAATTCGGGGCTGTGATCGAAATGGACCAGGTGCGCGACTTCGTGGGCGACAACCGAACGGCGCACGAACCCCGGGGCCATAATCAGCCGCCAGTTGATCCGGATCGTCCCATCTTGGGCGCAGGAGCCCCAGCGTCGCCGCGCCCGGCTGAGCCCCAGCTTGGGCAGCGGCTGCACGGCGACCTCGCAATAGTGCGCGAGATCTTCGGCTAGAAGTCGCAGCGCCTCGCCTTCTAGCCAGCGGGTCAGCCGCCGTTCAAGCGATTCGGCCGGACCGCCCAGCGCGATTGTATCTTCGCTCAGCACGATCCGGCGCGGGGCCTGCGGATCGTGCCGGATCGTTCGCGGGACGCCCAGGTAGGGGAGCGTGGCGCCGTGGCCCAGTTCGACCTTCGACGGCACCGCCGCCAACTGCCCGGCCAGCCAGCCGCTGCGCTTGCGCGCGAAATCGAGCGCTTCCTCGCTTCGGCCCCAGCGCGGCAAGGTGATCCGCACCTCGCTGCCATCGGGGGCCAGCCGCATCGTCATCCGCTTGGCCTGGGCGCTGCGCCGCAGCACCACGGGAAGCAGCTGCCCGGCAACTTCGACCTTGGGGTCCTCGCGCGCGCTTTTGCGGAGCCAGTCAATCATCGGCCAGTTCAACCCCCGGGGGCAGAATGACATGCTGTTCCAAGGGCCCGGCAAGCGCTTCGGGAATCGCCTTGCCGCGCACCGAGGCCCCGGCGCGGTGCACCGCTTCGGGATCGTCGCAGACCAGATAGTGCCAGTCAGGCAGCGGATCGCCTTCGGCGCGCAGGCGATAGGCGCAGCTATCGGGCAGCCACGGCAGGGTCGCCGCCAGCTTGGGCGTCAGCCGCACGCAATCGGGGACCTGGGCCTTGCGATGCTTGTAGTCGCTACACCGCGCCGAAGGGATATCGAGCAGGCGGCAGGCGACATTGGTCATGTAGATATCGCCAGTGTCCTCATCCTCGGCCTTGTGCAGGCAGCACTGGCCGCAGCCGTCGCACAGCGCTTCCCATTCGGCCTTGTCGAGGGCCGCAATTGGCAGGTCCCAGAAACGGTTCCTCACTTGACCAGCGCGGCAAGGTCTGCCGCGACCGACGCCGGATCCTTGTCGACTGGAAGCGCGGCAATTGGCTCCCCGTTCTTGCCCATCAAGTAGGCCATCCGGCTGTGGTCCATCAGGTAGCCGCCGGGGGTATCGGCGCCACGCGCGGCCACCGCCTTGAAAGCCTTAACCGCCACATCGACCTCGGCCTGGGTGCCGGTCAGGCCGATCAGCTTGGGCGAGAAGGCGGCGGTGAATTCACCGACCCGGGCCGGGGTATCGCGCCCCGGATCGATCGTAATGAAGATCGGCTGTACCTCTGCGGCCTGCTGTGGGTGGTCCTTGGCAAATTCAGTGAAGCCGCGGATCAGGACCGAGAGGTCCATCGGGCAGGCGTCGGGGCAGAAGGTATAGCCGAAATATACAATCCGGTATTTGCCCTTGAATTGATCCCAGCTGACCCGCTTGCCGTCTTTGTCAGTCAAAGTGAACGGGCCGCCGATCGCCGCGCCATCCAGCAACGCCCCGGTCACCTTGGGTTCGGCGTTGCGGTCGGTCGGCGAGCAGGCCGAAAGTGCGAATGCAGCAAGGGCGAGCGTGAAAATCGGCTTCATCATGGCGCGGCGGTTCATGCTCTGCTAAACCGCGCCGCGCAAGGAGGCTTTCGGGGCAGGGGTGTGATTCCCGCTCCGCGCCAACAGGAGGATTTGTTTCCGTGCCGAAGTTTCGCAAGCTGTCACTAATTCTGGCCCTGGCCACCCCGCTTGGTGCGCTGGCGCTGTCAGCGCCTGCGGCTGCCCAGTTCTCGGAAAGTTACAAGTTCCTGGAAGCGGTCAAGAAGAAGGAAGGTGACAAAGTCACCGAAATGCTGGCCGAGGGCAATCCCAACCTGATCAACACCAAGGACCTGACCAGCGGGGAAACCGCGCTGCATCTGGTCACCCAGCGCCGTGATCTGACCTGGATGTCGTTCCTGATCGGCAAGGGCGCCAATGTGAACGTCCGCGACGCCAAGGGCGTGACGCCGCTGGTGATTGCCAGCAATCTCAACTTTCTCGAAGGGGTTGAGTTGCTGGTCGGGCAGGGCGCACGGATCGATGAAAGCAACAATTCGGGTGAAACCCCACTGATCACCGCGACTCACAATCGCAACATCCCGCTGATGCGGGTCTTGCTGAAAGCCGGGGCCAATCCCGACCGGGCCGATAATTCGGGCCGCTCTGCGCGTGACTATGCCAAGCTGACTGGCAATCCGGCGCTGCTCAATGTGATCGAAAGCGAAGCCAAGGCCAAGGGCAAGACCGGGCAGGGGCCGCAGATCTTCGGTCCCAAGTTCTGATCATGGCCGAAGCGCAGAGCCTCGACGAACTGCGGATCGCGCTGGCCCCCCGGATCGCCGACGCGGCAGCCTTTGACGGGTGGGGCGAGGCGGCTGTGCGCGACGCAGCCCAAGTGGCCGGAATCGATCCCGCAGCCGCGCTGTTCGCCTTTTCGGGCGGGCCGATGCAGATGATCGAAGCCTGGGTTGGCAGCGTCGACGCGGCGATGGCGCAAGCGCTGCCGACCGAGCGGATTGGCAATCTTAAAATTCGTGAGCGGATCCGCACCCTGGTGCAGTTCCGGCTCGATGCTATCACTGGCCAGAAAGAAGCTTTGCGCCGCGCCCAGGCAATCATGGCCATGCCGCAGAATGTGGCGCGGACTGTGCGGCTCGGCTGGCGCAGCGCCGACGCGATGTGGCGGCTCGCCGGCGATACGGCGACCGATTACAACCACTATACCAAGCGCATGACGCTCGGTTCGATCTACGCTGCCACGCTCGCAGTTTATGTGAACGACACCAGCGAAGACCACGCCGATACCCGCGCCTTTCTCGATCGCCGGATCGAAGGGATCATGAAGTTCGAAAAGGCCAAGGCCCAGGTGCTGCGCCCGCGCGAGGAGATGTTCAGCCCGGCCCGGCTGCTGGGGCGCTTGCGTTACCCGGCGCGCTGAGCGCGAATTTCCCTTGCGACATCGAGCACGAGCGGCATTACTTGGCGCGTTGACAGATGTTCGGCTGGAGCGATCCAGAAGGGGGAGATTTCCATGAACAGTATTACTCGAACAGCCCTTGTGGTTGCCGCATTAGGCTGCGCCGAACCCGCTTTCTCCCAAGCGCAAGCGGTCGACCCGGTCGCGCGCGCTGAAGCTGCGCAAGCACTCGCCGCGGCGAATGCGCCGAAGATCAGCAAGACCACCGTTGTCGTCACCGACATCGCCGGGACACCGGCCGCGGCAGACCCCACCGGCAGCGTCGGTAACATGTTGGTGCAGGTAAACGCGACAGATCCAAACGTCGCGGGCTACCTCGGGTTCAAATACGGCGCCGACGGTAAGGGTGTGATCAACATGTGGGTGAAGACCCGCGGCACGAAGATGAATACCTTCGACGCAGTACGGGCAGGGGACCGGGTCGTCTCCGACTTGTGGCAGGCTGGAACCGGCAGCCAGACTGGGCATGTCGGCGGGACCCGCGTTATCATCGACCAGAATCCGGCAAATGCCGGCGAAGTTGCGGGGCGCTGGCTGCTGATTACCGGCTCCGGCGTCCATAACAGCCAGGCTTCGCGGCAATATCCCAACCGGTTCGGCCCAATCACCGCGATCGCCGCGAACAGCTTTCAACAGGTGCTTTTCCCCGGCGGACTTGGTGGCCCGCTGCCGCCCCCGGGATCGAACTTTGGTGGCTGGGTTGTGATCTCTGCGGGCGCGAGTTCGCCCGGGTTCGGTCCGCTCAAGTTCCTCACGTCGAACGCGCAACTGCTTTCTGTGCCCGAACCGGGAGCATTCGAGGTCGACGCAGGTGCCATGCCCTATTTTACGAAGGCCGACGGGGTGAGGCGCAGCTTTGTTCTCAACGACACCGCTACGCCGACGGTCAAGCCGCTGGCCGCAGCTGGCACCGGAGCGAGCGTAAAGATCGACGCACAGGGTAATTCCGGGATCATTACTCTGACCACCGGCAACGCACCGGCCGGGGGAGGTCAACTTATTGTGACCTATGCCCACCCCTATCCCACCGCCAGCTATCCGGTGATCGCGGCGGCCAACGCGCCGAGCGTGACTGCAGTGCGAAACGGGTTTGTTGAGGCCACTCCGGCCGGATTCACGCTCAACGTCCCGGCGGGGCTGGCCCCAAACACCGCTTACGCCATCACCTTTAACGCACCGGGAAAGTGATATCCGGCCACCAATCCGAATGACCTGCAATGAGCCAGGGCTTCTGGGGTCCGGGCTGGCGTGACGCAGGACCCGCTTCCAAATTGGCCAACGCGCTCTAGTTGCTGCGGTGCTGGGGCGGATTTTGACCTCGATCAATATTATTGCGAATGACTTGCAACTAGTGCTGCACTGTGGCAGCGGCGTCAGGATATGATGATCGATCATCTCCCGATTGGAATCAGCGCGCGTATCGTCGCGATCGACTGGGCGCGGCTCGTGCCTGAAGAAGCTCAGCGCTTGCAAGCTTTGGGGATCGATCTTGGCGCTAAAGTCAGCGTGGCGCATCGCGGCGTGTTTTCCGGGCGCGATCCGATTGCGCTTTCGGTTGGACGGATGACGGTGGCCCTGCGCCGCTCCCATGCACAGGCGATCGAGGTGGAATGGCTATGAGTTTGCGCAGCGCAGCCTTGGTCGGCAATCCCAATGCCGGGAAAAGCGCGCTGTTCAACGCGCTGACCGGCGCGCGCCAGAAGATCGCGAACTATCCCGGCGTTACCGTTGAACGCAAGGCCGGGCGACTGGCGGTACCTGGCGGCGAGGCGATCGAGCTGACTGACCTGCCGGGCTCCTATGGCCTCAATGCCACCAGCCCCGATGAAGAGGTGACCCGCAAGGTCATCATGGGGGAATTTCCCGGCGAACCGGCACCACATGTTCTGGTTGTGGTGCTCGATGCCTCCAACCTCGAACAGCATCTGGTCTTTGCGCAGGAAGTGATCGCGCTGGGCCGGCCCTGTGTTGTTGCACTCAACATGGTCGACCTGGCCGAGCGCGACGGTCTGACGATCGATCCCGCTGCATTGCAGGAAGCACTGGGCGTGCCGGTCGTAGCGACCGTTGCAGTACGCCGCCGGGGCCTTAGCGATTTGGCCGCTGCGATCGCCGCTGCCGAGGAGCGGCCGGCAGAGCATCATCGCCCGCACACCACTTTGACCGAACGCCGGGTTACAGCCCAGGCCATTGCCGATGCGGCGATCGTTTCGGAAACAGCCAAGCACCGGCTCCATGCCAAGCTCGACCGGCTGTTCCTGCATCCCTGGGCCGGGCCGCTGATCCTGTTCGCGCTGTTGTTCGTGGTGTTCCAGGCGGTGTTCAGCTGGGCGGAGCCATTCGCCGATGCTCTGGAAGGCGGGATTGGCTGGCTGACTGGCCAAACCCGCGCGGCTATGCCCGAAGGCCTGCCGCGCGATCTGGTGACTGACGGGATCCTCGCGGGCGTGGGCGCGGTCGTGGTTTTCCTGCCGCTAATCGTGATCCTGTTCTTTTTCATCCTGGCGATGGAGGCTTCGGGCTATATGGCCCGCGCCGCCTTCCTGATGGACCGGATGATGGCGGGTGTGGGCCTGTCGGGCCGCAGCTTCATCCCGCTGCTCTCCAGCTTTGCCTGTGCGATCCCCGGGATCATGGCGACCCGCAGCATCACCGATCCCAAGGACCGGCTGACGACGATCCTGATTGCCCCGCTGATGACCTGTTCAGCGCGGCTGCCGGTCTATGCGGTGATCATTGCCGCCTTCATCCCCAATCGCTCGGTGCTTGGGCCCGTTGGCCTGCAAGGGCTGGTCTTGCTGGGGCTATATGTCTTCGGGATCATTGCGGCGATGGTGGTGGCGCTGGTGCTGCGCCGCTCGGTCACCAAGGGCGCGGCATCGGGCTTCATCATGGAGCTGCCCAAGTACCAGATGCCGCACCCCAAGGACTTGGCTATCGGGTTGTGGCAGCGCGCCTGGATCTTTCTGCGCCGCGCCGGGACGATCATCTTCATGGTCACCGTGGTGCTTTGGCTGCTGCTCAACTTCCCACGCGCCGCCCCGGGCGAGGATCAGGTCGACGCCTCAATCGCCGGGCACCTCGCCAACGGCCTCGCGGTGGTGGTCGAGCCGATCGGGTTCAACCGCGATATCGCGCTGTCGCTGATCCCGGCGATGGCCGCGCGCGAGGTTGCGGTCAGCTCGCTCGCCACCTCCTATGCCGTCAGCGCCGGCGATGACGAAGCGGCGCAAGCCCAGCAGCTGGGTGACCGGCTCAAGGCCAGCTGGTCGCTGCCGACCGCGCTGGCTTTCCTCGCCTGGTTCGTCTTCGCCCCGCAATGCATGAGCACGATCGCGGTGACCCGGCGCGAAACAAACGGGTGGAAATGGCCCAGCTTCATGTTGCTCTACCTGTTCGCGCTGGCCTACATCTTCGCGGGAATCACCTATTGGAGCGCCGTCGCGCTCGGGCTCTAGCGAAGAAAGAAGGAAATCATGGCAGGCAGCGTCAACAAGGTCATCCTGATCGGTAACCTTGGGGCCGATCCCGAGGTGAAGTCGTTCCAGAACGGCGGGCGGATCGCCAATCTGCGGATCGCCACCAGCGAAAACTGGAAAGACAAGAACACTGGCGAGAAAAAGGAGCGGACCGAATGGCACACCGTGGTGCTCAATTCGGACGGCCTGGTCGGTGTGGCCGAGCGCTATCTGCGCAAGGGCAGCAAGGTCTACATCGAGGGCCAGCTGCGGACCCGCAAGTGGCAGGATGCCCAGGGCAATGATCGCTACAGCACCGAAGTGTCGGTCGGCGGGATGGGCGGCGTGCTGACCATGCTCGATGGCGCGCCGGGCGGCGGCCAGGGTGGCGGAGCCGGCGGCGGTGGCGGCAGCTATGGCGGCGGGCAGCGCAGCGGCGGTGGCGATTTTGGCGGAGGCCAGCGCTCAGGGGGCGGCAGCTTCGGCGGCGGTTCGCAGGGCGGTGGTGGCGGCGGCTTCGCCGACGATCTCGACGACGATATCCCGTTCTGAGCCTTAGTCCTTCAACAACCCCTTCAGCGCGGCAAAGGCCCCGCCTTCGCCTGCGCTGAGGATCCCGGCCTTGCGGCGGAATTCTTCGGCATTCGGCCCTTCTAGATAGGGATCGATCGCCAGCGCCATGGTCTGCGCCACGGCCTCACCCAGGTCAAACCGGGTGCCGTCCATCTCGATGTCGTCGAGCTCTTCTGCGGTCAGCTCGACCTCTGAGTCGGCAGCAGTTGGCGGGACTTCTGGGATGAAGCGCAGCGCAACAGGCTCGTCGATCCGCACCGCCAGATCCTCGCCTGAAATCGCGCAGCTTTGCACCACTTCGGCCACCAGCCTGCCTTCCGCACGGACTGCAGGACCATCTGCGGCGAGCGTGATCGTCGCCTCCAGCGCGTTGACTGCAACCAGTCCAAAGCGCTTGGTCAACGCGTGGCATTCGTCTGCGCTGGCGGCGATCCGCTGCGGATCGATCGGGAGCCGGGCCGCGTCAAAAATCCGCTCAAGTTCGCTCATCGCGCGATGCCTCCAGCCAGCAATTCGGCATCGCTGCTAGCGGCCAGCGAGGCGGCCAAGACGCGCAGTTCTGCCGCGATTTCAGCGGGATCGGCAGCCTCTGCCAGCGTAACGTTGCGTTCGATGGCAGCGATCAGCGCGCTATCGTCTGCATCGGCCAGCGCAGCGCGTAGCGCGTCGAGCCGTCCGCCCAGCACGCCCATCAACTTGCCGATCCGTTTGCCCATAACCAGATCGCCGACCCCTGACTGGCGCAGCTGGCCGTCCATATCGTCGACGAAGAACTCGGTCAGCCGCGCTGACGGACCGCGCAAAGGCTCACTTTGCTCCATCCGCAGCATGACCAGTGCAAGAACCAGGGTGATCGCGTCAAACCGCCCGGCGACGCTGTCGGCAATCCCACCCTTGGCATACCAGCCCGGCTCGCGCGCGATCTCGACCACCTGGTGCCACAGGGGACGGACCCGGGCCTGATCCTTGGATCCAGAGGCAAACAGGCGCTTCCACAGCGACATCGCGGCATTCCTTCCATTCAGCGGGCATTAAAGGGCGCTTGCCCATGCGGCGGCATTGCGCACAAAGGCAAGGCAGCCTAAGGCTGGCCGCAATAGATCAGATGGGGCGGTGCGGGCAATCCCGCAAGGCCGTCCGGACGGAGCAATTAGACGATGCAGGGCAAGGTTCGTTTCCTCGGCGTGGCAGTGGCGGTACTGGCACTTTCGGCCTGCGCCTCGATCAAGGACCGTCGCGGTTACCTCGTCGACAATGCCCTGCTTGATTCGGTGCAGCCTGGGATCGACAATCAGCTTTCGGTTGAACGCATGCTGGGCCGGCCCAGCTATATCAGCCAATATGGCCGCAAGGACTGGTACTATATCTCAACCAACACTCGCCAGGCAGCGTTCACCAGGCCCAAGGCCAAGGAACAGCTGATGGTCAAGATCAGCTTCGACGACAAAGGCAATGTCGCCGGGGTTGAGCGCTCGGGCATTGAAAAGGTTGCCCAGTTCAAGCCCGATGGCGACAAGACACCGACTCTTGGCCGTGAGCGGACCTTCCTCGAAGATCTGTTCGGCAATATCGGTCAGGTTGGTGCGGCTGGTACAGGAGGCGGCGGCGCTGGCGGCGGGCCCAACGGGACCTGAACTGCGTCGACCCATCCTGCAAGGCAGCGAGCGGGCCGGGGTTGAATCCATGATCGACCGAGCTTGAAGCCTGCGGCAGCGTCGCCATATTGCTGGCATGACAGACTCCTCATCAAGCCACGGCCTGGTCCAGTGGCACGGCACCACCATCATCGGCGTCAAGAAGGGCGGCACAACCGTCATCGCTGGCGATGGCCAGGTCTCCATGGGCAACACGGTGATGAAGCCGAACGCACGCAAGGTGCGGCGGCTGGGCGATGGCAGTGTGATCGCCGGGTTTGCCGGGGCCACTGCCGATGCCTTCACCCTGTTCGAACGGCTTGAAAAGAAGCTGGAACAGCACCGCGGCCAGCTGATGCGCGCGGCGGTAGAGCTGGCCAAGGACTGGCGCACCGACAAGTACCTGCGCAACCTTGAGGCGCTGATGATCGTCGCCGACAGGGACGTGCTGCTGATCCTGACCGGCAATGGCGACGTGCTGGAGCCTGAGGAAGGCATCGCTGCGATCGGATCGGGCGGAAACTATGCGCTCTCCGCCGCCAAGGCGCTGACCGATTACGAGGATGATCCCGAAAAGATCGCCCGCCGCGCGATGGCCGTGGCGGCCGAAGTCTGCGTTTTCACCAATGACCGCGTAACGGTTGAGGTCATCTGAACCCCATGAGCGAAAACCTGACCCCGAAGGCGATCGTCGCCGCCCTCGACGAGCATATCATTGGCCAGCAAGAGGCGAAGCGTGCCGTGGCCGTGGCCCTGCGCAACCGCTGGCGGCGTCAGCGTCTGCCCACGGAACTGCGCGACGAGGTGACGCCCAAGAACATCCTGATGATCGGACCGACGGGCTGCGGCAAGACCGAGATTTCGCGGCGGTTGGCCAAGCTCGCCGAAGCGCCCTTCGTCAAGGTTGAGGCAACCAAGTTCACCGAGGTCGGCTATGTCGGCCGCGATGTCGAACAGATTGCCCGCGACCTGGTCGAGGAAGCGATCCGGCTGGAGAAAGACCGCCGCCGCGAGGCGGTGCGCGAGGCCGCCGAGAAGGGCGCGATGGACCGGCTGCTCAAGGCGCTGGTCGGCGATGGCGCTTCGGAAGCGACACGCGAATCGTTCCGCCAGCGGATCGCCGAAAAGGCGATGGACGACGTCGAGGTTGAGATCGAAGTCGAGGACAGCCCGGCCGGCGGGATGGAGATCCCCGGCATGCCCGGCGGGATCGGCATGATCAACCTGTCCGACATGATGAGCAAGGCGATGGGCAAGCAGGGCCTAAAACGCCGCAAGCTCAAGGTACCCGATGCCTGGGCAAAGCTGGTCGACGAGGAAGCCGAAAAGCGGATGGACCAGGACGATGTTGCCAGAGTCGCGCTGCTCAATGCCGAGACCAACGGGATCGTCTTCATCGACGAGATCGACAAGATCGCGGTCAGCGATGTGCGCGGCGGGTCAGTATCACGCGAAGGGGTGCAAAGGGACCTTCTACCCCTGATCGAAGGGACCACTGTGGCCACCAAGTATGGCCCGATGAAGACCGACCACGTGCTGTTCATCGCCAGCGGCGCGTTCCACGTTGCCAAGCCCAGCGACATGCTGCCCGAACTGCAGGGCCGCCTGCCGATCCGGGTTGAGCTTAAGGCGCTCAGCGAGGACGATTTCGTTCGCATCCTCTCCGAAACGCGGGCCAATCTGGTCGAACAGTACCGGGCGCTGCTGGGGACCGAGAAGGTCAGCATTGATTTCACCCCTGAAGCGATCCGCGAAGTTGCGCGGATCGCCTGCCAGGTCAACGAAGCGGTCGAGAACATCGGCGCGCGGCGGCTGCAGACGGTGATGGAAAAGCTGGTGGAGGACCTCAGCTTCGAAGCTGAGGACCGGGCCGGGGAAAGCGTGACGATCGACGAGGCCTATGTGTCCGAGCGGTTGGCCGGGCTGGCGCGGGATACGGACTTGTCGAAGTATATCTTGTAGCGAGAATTATGTTCCTTTAATGTTCCTGTGCAAGCTTGAAGGAGACAGGCCATGGAACTGACCGGAGGATGCCAGTGCGGCGCGATGCGCTATCGCGTCACGGGTGAGCCACAGCACAGGGCGCTGTGCCACTGCGTGGATTGCCGCAAGAGCGCAGGCGCGCCGGTGGTCGGCTGGGCCGCCTTTGCCGAAAGCGACTTTTCGGTTGTGCGGGGCCAGGCTGCCACATTCAACTCGTCCGGTGCCTCGATGCGCAGTTTCTGCCCCAAATGTGGAACCGGGCTCTACTTCCGCAATGCCGAAACCTTGCCCGGCATCGTCGACATCCAGATCGCGACGCTGGATGATCCCGACGCACTGCCGCCCGACGCGCAGATCCAGGTGGCAGAGCGGATCGGCTGGATGAAGGACGCGCATGACCTTCCCGAATTCAAGCGCTATCCGGGTATGCCGGAAGACTAGGAGCGCGCCGAACCCATGCAAACCCCCGATGACCGCCCGATCTATCGCCTGCTCACCGGCAAGGACGACCGCGCCTTTTGCGAGCGGGTGTCCGAAGCACTGGCGCAAGGCTGGCGGCTTTATGGCTCACCTTCACTCGCCTGGGATGAAGAGGGCGGTTACATGAAGTGCGCGCAGGCCGTGGTCTGGCACGAGGCGGATGTGGTGAAATGAGGGCAAGGTCATGCAGGATTTGCGGCCGTCGGCTCGACGTTCAAGGTGACACACTCTCTATTGACTGCGGCGGGGATTGCTGGGACTGCGTCGGACACGCCGAATTTGAAGCCAGCGATCCGCTATCGGGCGACAAGGTGAAGCAGGAAATTAACGCGGGTTTACGCACTTCGGCGGGTAGGCCAATAAGCTGATCGGGTCTTACTCCGCCACTTCGCCCAGTTCCTCGATCGCTTCGGCCTGGCGCGCCCACATTTCGGCATAGAGCCCGCCGCGGCGCAGCAGTTCGCCGTGGGTGCCCTGTTCGGCCAGCAGGCCGTCGTTCAAGACCAGAATCGTGTCGGCATCGGCAATGGTCGAAAGGCGGTGGGCGATGGTCAGCGAGGTGCGGCCTTCGGCGACCGAATGGAGCGTCGCCAGAATGTCCTGCTCGGTCCGGGTATCAAGCGCGCTGGTAGCCTCATCGAGCAGCAGGATCGGCGGGTTCTTGACCAGGGTGCGGGCGATCGCCACCCGCTGCTTTTCTCCGCCCGAAAGCTTGAGCCCGCGTTCACCCACTTCCGTGTCGAAGCCCTGCGGAAGACGCCCGATCAGGTCCATCAGCGCGGCGCGGCGGGCGGCCGCCTCAACCTCCGGCAGGCCGGCATCGTCGCGGCCATAGGCGATGTTGTAGCCGATCGTATCGTTGAACAGAACCGAATCCTGCGGGACGATGCCCAGCACCTTGCGCAGCGATTCTTGCGTCACCGCCTTGATGTCCTGCCCGTCGATCAGGATCCGCCCGGACCATGGATCGTAGAATCGGAATACCAGCCGCGCGATCGTGCTCTTGCCGGCGCCCGATGGGCCGACCACGGCCACCTGGTGCCCGGCCGGCACTTCGAAGTTTAACCCCTTCAGGATCTTGCGATCGGGTTCATAGCCGAACACCACATTGTCGAAGGTCAGGGTCGGGCGGCGCACCACCAGCGCCGGGGCGCCGGGTGCGTCGGCCACTTCGACCGGCGTATCGATCAGGTCGAACATCTGGGCCATGTCGATCAGGCCCTGGCGGATCGTGCGATAGACCATGCCCAGCAGGTCGAGCGGGCGGAACAGCTGAGTCAGATAGGTCTGAACGAAAACCAGATCGCCCACGCTGTGGCGACCCTTGGACCATTCCCACACGGTATAGGCCATCGCTCCTGCCATCAGCAGGTTGGTGATCAGCGCCTGGGCGATGTTGAGCAGGCCCAGGCTGTTCTCGCTTTTGACCGCAGCATTGGCAAAGGCCTGGGCCGATTCTTCATAGCGGCGTGCCTCGCGCGCTTCGGCGTTGAAGTACTTCACCGTCTCGTAATTGAGCAGCGAATCGACCGATCGGGCCAGCGCCTGCCCGTCGAGCCGGTTCATCTGTTCGCGCAGGGCGTTGCGCCAATCGGTGATCCAGCGGGTCACTGCGCCATAGGCGACCACCGCCAGCGCCGTCGCTGCAACCAGTCCCCAGCCGAAGCTGAAATAGAAGATCACCGCCACAGCGGTCAGCTCGATCACGGTTGGGGCGATGTTGAACAGCATGAAATAGAGCATCACATCGATGCTCTTGGTCCCGCGGTCGATCGTCTTGGTTACCTCGCCGGTGCGGCGGGCGAGATGGAAGCGCAGCGACAGCCGGTGCAGCCGGTTGAATGTATCGACCGCCAGCTGCCGGGTCGCCTCCTGCCCAACCCGTTCGAACACGATGTTGCGCAGGTTGTCGAACAACACCCCGGTAAACCGCCCCAGCGCATAGGCCAGGACGAAGGCGAAGGCGATCTGGAACGCCGCGCTGCCAGTCGTGCCCATCGCATCGACCGCGCGCTTGTAGGCATAGGGCAAGGCCAGTGTGATTGCTTTGCTGGCCAGCACCAACAAGACAGCCAGCACGATCTTGCGTTTGAGTGCCGGGCGATCCCTGGGCCAAAGGTACGGCAGGAAGCGCCGCAGCGTTCCCCAGCCGTCATGGCGGGCGACGCTATCGGGGGCGGGGGCATCAGGGGGCATCGGCTCCATGTAAGAGCATGACCGCGAAAGGGAAGGGCCGCTCGAAGGAGCCCAGGCTTAATTCAGCCGCGAGTTCAGCTGGTCGGAATAACGCCCGGTGTGGTCCAATGCACTTTCCGGCACATCGAAATAGATCTTGCGGGTCGAGAAATCGATCGCGATC
>CAZOSI010000048.1:0-18490 GCA_964582485.1 uncultured Novosphingobium sp. | reverse complement strand
CAGCTTCGCCTTCCATATCTGTGCGCTGCCTTTGAGATGAAAGATGTAGGCAAGCGAAATTGCCGCACTGAAGGATAGCTGAAAGCAGCGCCTTCATACCCGCAAGTTTGGGCTCAATCGGAATTGAGATCTCAACGGGTGACTTCAAATGGATTCTAGCCGGGCCCCCTCCCCCTCTTCGAAAGTGGCACCGGTTTCGCCAAGTATGGCTTGCTTGCCCGCACAGAGTTGCCGCCGCATGGCGATTGTGTCGCAAAACCCTGAATCATACTTGATCAATCGCGCGCGCCGGCCACACTTCTCCGCGGCGATCACGGTTGAGCCTGATCGACCGAAATTGTTGGGCACAACGGCTCCACGGCTCGATACTTCCCTGAGCGCATCCACGACCATTGCAGCTGGCCTGACTTTTGGATGCATCGCCAGTTCGTCCCGACCGGTCTTTGAAATTCCCGAAATACGGGCATTGTCCCACTCGTTCGAACGATGGCGCCCTTCTCCGCCCAAGCCGAAGGTGTGCATGTGCGGGCTGGTCCCCATCTTGAAAAGGAAAGCCCCTTCCCACTTGCTTCGGTAGTTCGCGCCCATACTGGCATTGCGCCGGTTCCAAATACAGACGTTCTTGAGTTCGTCGGGTCGAATTTATTGCGAGAGCATACGCGCCACAAACATGGCCGCGAGGTTCAGCAAGCAAGAAATCGCTTTGTCGAAACAAGATTCTCAGTATTCTCAAATCAAGCTGAACCCGCTGACGCATTTGTCTTTTCTAGGTTCACAAATTGGAGGCTTGATGCGCATCAGAGGCATATCTGGTTTGGCAGTTTTGATTTCGGTCTGTGCTGCGGCTGCGCCTTCCTTCGCTTCAGACCAACCGCTGTATCAGCCAGCGCCCGCGTGGGTGGTGACGGCGCAGCTGCCCGACGCAGTTCTGTCTGATGTGGGCAATCCGGGTCCTTTTGCTGAACTGCAGGTGCGGTTCGAAAACGGAATGGAGTGGTCGTATATCGATCTCGCCACCAAGTTCAATTCGACGCAAAGCCTGGCCCAGAACAACGTCATCACGTTTCCATGGATTCCGGACAAGGGCGACTTCATCGTCCACGACCTTGTCATCATCAGGGGCAATCAGACAATTGATCTGATTGCCAAGGGGCAGAGGTTCACGGTGCTTCGCCGCGAGCAATCGCTTGAGCAACGCGAGCTGACCGGCCTCTTGACCGCTACCCTGGCGGTCGAAGGCTTGCAGGTGGGCGATGTTCTTCGGATCAGAGCGTCCATGACCAGGAAAGATCCCGCCCTCGCCGGCCGGGTCCAATGGATCGCTCCCATCATCGCCTTGCCCGCGAAAATCAGTGGCGGGCGCATGCGGGTGCAGTGGCCGATCTCGACCCCGATGAAGTGGAAGCTGCTCGCGGATTCGGTAGTGCCTGAGCAGACGCGCAGCGGTGGATACCAAAATCTGACGATCGCGGTACCGGTTCCAAAGCAACCTGAAATGCCCGAGGATGCGCCGCTGCGCTTTCAGCGTCCACCGATGATCCAGGTGTCGAGCTTTGCCGATTGGCGCGACGTCTCAAAGGTGATGACGCCGCTCTATGATACGACAAACACCATCCCGCCGGGCAGTCCGCTTGCGGCCGAAGTGGCCCGGATCATGGCTGCCGAGACCGATCCGGTCCGGCGCGCAGCGCTTGCCCTGCGCAGTGTCCAGGATAACATCCGGTATCTGGCGATCGGGATGGATGGCGGGAACTATGTTCCGCAATCCCCCGAGAAGACCTGGTCAGTCCGGTACGGCGACTGCAAGGCAAAAACACTGCTGTTGCTCGCAATGCTGCACGCGATGAAGATTGATGCCGAACCGGTCCTTGCCAGCATCGGCCTCGATGATCTGGTTACAGAGAGCGTTCCAAGCGCCGGAGCCTTCAATCATGTGTTTGTCAAAGCCCGTATCGGAGGCGTCTCCTATTGGCTCGACGGGACAGGCTCTGGCACGAGGTCGGCCGATATTGGCGACAGCCCGCCGTTCCACAATGTTTTGCCATTGCGACGTGATGGTGCGGAACTGGAGTACGTTCCCTGGCGCGCACCGGCCCGGCCTGTCGTCGATATCAATCTGGCGGTAGACGAAAGCGGGAGCGTGGATCTTCCAACCGTCGTTGATGTGTCGCTTACCTTTAGGGGTGAACATGCCAACACGCTGACCATGATGACCAACCAGCTAGGCCCGAAAGAAAAGCAGGATTTGCTCCATGAGGTCGTGACAGCCAAATTGGGCGAAGGACAAATTGACGGGCTGACGATGACAGCGGATACCGAAGCTGCCACGGTCACTGTAAAAGGACGGTTCGTCGGAACTTCGGCCTGGAAGACCCAAGACCGGCGTTCGAAGCGCAAGCTGTCCCTAGTAACTGGGCTGATCAATTTTTCGCCGGACCGGTCGAAAGCAGCATGGTCTGGGATTCCTGTCACGACCGGCCGGCCAGACCGGCTCCATTACAAGGTCCGTATCCGGCTGCCAGAGCAGGGGCGCGGCTTTGCGTTTGAAGGCCGGTCTGGGATCTCAACCGACAAAGTCGCTGGCTTCACGGTCGAGCGTTCGGTTAGCCTGACGGATGGGATGCTGCAAATGGATGAGGTGCTGACCAGTGATGGCAGCGAAGTTCCCGCTGCCGCAATTCCGGCCGAACGCAGCAATTTGGCGAAGACGCAGGCACAGCTTCCGCGGCTGATCGCTCCGGCTGACACCAAACGGCGCTGGCAGTTCGCCGAATCCGACGCTGCCGGTACATCCCAGAACAAGGGAATCGAGGATGTCTTCGCCGCTTCGATTGCGGCAGCGGAGCCCGATGCCGTTGAAGCATTGCAGAGCCGGGTAAACTACCGAAGGGGTATCGGTAACTACAAGGGGGCGCTTGAAGATCTCGGCGCGATCGTCATCAAGCAGCCATCGGTTGAAAGTTATGTCGCCCATGGAATCCTGGCTTTGGAGCTCGGCGACACCGCAACTGCGTTGGCTGACGGCCAAGCTGCACTCAAACTTGACGCCAATTCGATTCCGGCCATTGGCTTGGTCGCCGAAACCGAAGCCCAGCGGGGCAATTTGAGCCGCGGACTAGCGCTGTTTGATCAAGTCATAGCATTGGATGGTGAGGACAAGCCCGAATTGATCCTTGCAAAGGCGTCACTCATTGGCGAATTCGGTGATGCTGGCGAGGCGATACGACTGCTAGAGGGTCTCAACGAAGAAAAGCCTGGCAATCCCTCCGTTCTCAACGGAATATGCTGGATCAAGGCCACGCGAAATGTCGAACTCGATTCAGCCTTGAAGAACTGCACGAGCGCAATCGAGCTCTCAACCAACAGTGCCGGTGCGCTCGATAGCCGGGCGATGGTTTGGTTCCGGATGGGCCGCTATGATGATGCGCTGCGAGACATTGATGCAGCGCTGCTGCAGGTGCCGGGGCTCGGCCCGACGCGCTTTCTCCGGGCCCTGGTGCTTCAGAAGCTTGGACGTAACGAAGAAGCCCAGCGGGAGTTGGCCTTTGCGCGGCGCCTGACGCCCAGTACTGAAAGAAAGTACGCACGGTTTGGGTTGAAATTTTAACCGCAGTGTCAAAGCGTTCCAGACCCAGTCAACCCCTGGCAGTCATGCGCCGGGGCTGCGTCGGCGCATGAAGATTGTCTCTTCAGCAATCGCTGAAAACGGGAACCATTTTCCTGTTTTCATAAATCCAGTCTTCTGTTCCGGATTTTTCAGGTTCGCTAACGCATTCTCGGATTTTCGGGGGTTGGAACCTGCCCGGAAAGCGAAACTGCTTGCAGGTTTTCTAGAATTGGGCCCCGCAAAGCCATCAAGGTCAAGGCCTGGCTCGCTCAGGACTGCGCCCTGCATCAATCACTAGCTGAGCAACCCGCAGCCCCGTTCCCGGCGCGCATCCCGACTGCATCTCAATCCTGTCGACCACTCCGACAACAGTCTCAACCGGCGTCGGACTCCGAGCCGACAGAAGAGCGTAGCAAGCCCCGAAAAATCTCCTGGGGTGAACGCCTTCCTTCGATCACGTCAAAAACATCGCGGCTGATATTCATATCGACACCGTACTCGTTGGACAGTGCAATGACTGTCGGTGCAGATTTCACGCCTTCAGCAACCATGTGCATTGAGGCGATGATATCATCAAGCTTGCGGCCCCTGCCCAACTCCACGCCAACATGGCGATTGCGGCTGAGTGGGCTGGTGCAGGTGGCAAGCAGATCACCCATGCCCGTCAGACCCGAAAAGGTCTCTGCCCGGCCGCCCATGGCAACCCCAAGCCGCGTGATTTCGGCCAGCCCCCTGGTCATCAGGGCTGATCGGGTATTGTCACCCGCGCCCAGACCGTCACCCATGCCAACTGCTATCGCAATGATATTCTTGAGCACTCCACCCAGCTCACAGCCGATCAGATCGGTGTTGGTGTAGACCCGGAACAAGCCGGAATGGAACACGGTCTGCAAACGGCGGACAATGATTTCATCTTCCATCGAGATAACCGAAGCTGCAGCCTGTCCCTGCATAATCTCGCGTGCCAGGTTAGGCCCCGTCAACACGCCCACCGGATGGCCAGGGAGGCATTCAACAATCAGCTCTGACATGCGTTTGCCCGAGGCTAGCTCAAGCCCCTTGGTTAGACTGAGTACCGGCACCCAGGGCCGGATGTACCTGGCCACGTCCTGCAACACGGAGCGGAAACTGTGTGACGGCACACCCATTACCACCACATCAGCGGCGCGCACTGCCTCGCCAAGATCACTGGTTGCGCGCAAGGCTTGAGGCAGCTTTATGTCAGGCAAATAGCGGCTGTTGCGGTGGTTACAGTTTATCTCTTCAACCGTTGCTGCATCACGTGCCCACAGCATGATCGGGGCGTTGCGCGAAACCAGCGAGGCAACTGTCGTTCCCCAGCTTCCTCCGCCGAGCAAAGCCACTTGCAAAGTCATCGCTCATCCCCTTTTATTCAAAGAAGAATGACGGGAAATTCAGTGCTTGGCAAGGAAGGCCAGATGGTGACGCGCAGTTGTAGCCGGCCGCTCGATCATCGGTACGTGACCAGTCTCTTCCAAAATCACCAGCTCGCTATTGGCGATGCCATCGTGCTGGGCTGTGGCACAGCTGACATCGATTAACCGATCGTTCCTGCCCCAGATGATCTGCGTCGGCACCGTAACTTCGCCCATTCGTGAATTGAGCGGACTGTTCAACATGGCCTCAAGCAGCTGTCCGAAGATCCGGTCGAGCAACGGCAGGTGCGGCTTGAAGTCTTCAAAGAACAGCCGAACGAATTGCCGCGGTACATAGCGCTGCTTGTAGACCACAAAGCCGAGTAACTGCTTTGCGTCTTCGGTACTGCGCGGGACCAGCGGGCTTGCCTGCGGATCGGCTTCAACGATTGTCTGCAGCTCGCTCGCATTGGCGCCAAGCACACCGGCATTGTTGAACAAGGTCAGAGAGTTCAGCCGCGCTGGATGGTCCAGCGCAAACTGCAGAGCGATATGACCGCCCATCGAATTGCCGCCAAGATGGCAACGGTCGATCCCCAGGGCATCAAGGAATTCGCGCAGACGCCCGGCCTGGACAGAAACGGCGTAGTCGAGGTCAAGCCGCCGCGTATTCTCGCCAAAGCCGGGCAAGTCAGGGCAGATCAGCCGGTACTGGTCCTTGAGATAGGGCGCATAGAAAGACCAATTGTCCTTGTCTCCGCCAAAACCGTGGACCAGCACCACCACTTTGCCGGCCGAATTCCCGCCTTCAAGATAGGGCCAGTCGAGCTCTCCGACCCGCACCGACTTTTGCACCAGGCCGCCGCGCCGCCGCAGCGCACCGCGCCCGGCATTCAAAAGCACGCGCGGAAAGAACTGGAAAACAATCAGTCCGGCCGCCACCGACGCCAGCAGGGCCCACAGCAACAGGTTCACTGGCCAGCTCTTTGCGGCAAATGAGCGTCGATCCAATCGGTGACATCGCGCAGTACATCGCGCTGTTCAGGCTCGTTGAAAATCTCGTGATAGAGCCCGGGATAGAGCTTCAGCGCCTTGTCGCTACTACCAACGTGAGCGTCGAGAAATTGCGACCCATGGGCTGCGGCCAGCCGGTCTTCACTGCCATGCAGCAGCAGCATCGGCAGCCTGATCCTCGGGGCGTCAGCGCGGGCGCGGGCCATCGCATCAAACAGCTCGGTTGCCAGCCGTGCACCAATCTTGCCGGTATAGACCAATGGATCGGCCCGGTAGGCTGCAACAACCGCAGGGTCGCGGCTGACCCCTTCGGCATCGAGCGCGATCACGCCAAGCCGGGGTGCCAGGCGCGAAAGCAGCCGGCTGATCCAGATTGTCAATCTCGAAGGCTCTTCGGCAGGCACGATCGCCGGGCCCGACAAGACTGCCCCGGCATAACTTGTCTGGTGATCAGCCAGATGCAGCATGGCGATCAGGCCGCCCATCGAATGCCCCAGCAGGAACAAAGGGGTGTCACCGTGTGCCGCTTTGACTGTGTCCAGCAGTGCTTCAACGCCGTCAGTAAAAGCTGAGAATGCCGGAACAAAACCGGGCACGCCATCTGACTTGCCATGGCCCCAGTGATCCAGTGCATAGACCGCCAGCCCCTTGGCATTGAGCGCGGCCGCTACGTGTTCATAGCGGCCCAGATGCTCGGCATAGCCGTGGACCAGCAGGACCACGGCCCGAACACTGCCTTGAGGAAGCCAGCCTTGCCAATGAAGCCTGGCCCCCGCGCCCACCGATCCTTGCGGCAAAACGAGCGGATCGGGGTTCATGCAATCTTCTTTTTCATTGCGCGCATCGAAACCTCGGCGCCGACCTGCTCATATTCGCTCAGGATCCGTTCGAGCGTCTGGCTGATCCGGGTTTGGACCCGGACCATCTCGATCTTGGGCCAGGTTGCACGTTCGCCCATTTCGAGAAGTTCGGTCACTTCGGCGAGCGAGAGATTGCTCAGCATCTTGGCCGGCGACCACAGCATAACCGGGCGGATGATGTTGATATCGCCAGAATAGTCCTGATTGATCACCGACATCGACATCCGCGCCATCGAATGAAGCTGGGGGAACAGCGACAGCGGCTTGTCGAATAGTTGCATGTTAACGTTGAGCCAGGCCTTGATGGTGGAAACCGAAGCCCGGCGGATCGCGGAAAAGGGGGTTGCCAGCTGTGTCACATCGCTGGCGAAAGGCGTGATCAGCGGATTGGCCTGGCTGACGATGTGATGGTTGACCCCGTATAGCCGCGACAGTCGCTTTGATGGCAGATCATGGGTTACCGAGCCGTCGACCCACTTGCGGCCGGGCAAATAAGGCACGCGTCTGCCATCGTGATCGCGCGCCATCAGCGTCACCGGATCATAAATCCCCGGAACCGCGCAGCTCGCCAGCACGGCTTCGCGGATAAACACGTTGGGCGATGTGATCGCGTTGAGCAGGCGCCCGTTTTGATGCTTTTCAGCCGGGGCAACCGAGATATTGAGATGCCGTCCGGTTACTTCGAAGGCTTCCTGAAAGGTCAGGTCGGGGATGATTTCGGACAGGCGCTCGCGGATCTGGTCCTGGCTCATCCGTTTGCTGGGCCCCAGCGGATTGAAAATGGTCTTGCCGTCTTCGGTCTCGTACTCGCGGACCAGCTGGGCGGGATCGAAGAAGGGTCCCAATTCATCGTCGCGGCGGGTGCAGATCAACGCGCCGATCACCGAACCGCCGCTCGATCCCGAAATGATCCCTGGCAGCAGACCTTCCGACCACAGCGCCTTGACCACCCCGGCATGGAAAAACAGGAACGCGCCCGATCCACTCATCAACAAGGCAGAGCAGCCATAGCAGTGCTGGGCACGGCGAAAGAAATCGCGCTTTTCCTCGAACGAAATCTCGTCAACTTCGGGGCTGGCCAGATGTTCCAACGCCCCGGCGACCGCGTCGACATAATCGTGGATCAGCTGCTTGGTGCCGAACCGAGCTTCGCGCCAGAGATGGTCGTTAGCCATCCCGTCCATATTGCCGTGGATACCCTCGTTGAGTGTGTAGAGCAGCCCCTTGTTGTCACCGGCTTCACGAAGCTCGATCAGCTGCTCAAGCCGCCGGCGAATCGATCGATGGTCGAAATGCTCGCTTGCGTCACTTTCACGCCAACGCTGCTTGCCCGTCCGGGCGTCAAGCTTGCGGGCAGCCTGTGCCCACTCGGCATAGCTCATCGCCGTGCTCAGCTTGGCTTCAGAATTGAGGCCCGGATTTTCCATCATGCGATATACTTTCTTGTCACTGCGAGCCGGTCAGCCCGCGGCGCGTTAGATCAGGCTTTGCGGCCTTTTGCACCGGGAGATTGCCCGGTTTTGCGCAATTTTGCGACCGTTTTTCGGGGTTTCATCGTCGCCTTCTTGCGGGGCTTGGTTGCCGTAGCGTCAGATCGCAATTTGGCCGTTGCCGAGAGAGGTTTGGCCTCAGCCAATTCGCGGAACGCGGCATCGATGCATTCGCGAAAGAAGGCTATATCGGGCATGATATTGCGTTCGGACGTAATGTTGAATGTAATCCGTCCGTCATAACTCGGCGTGGCAATGAACAGGCCCATGTTGTGCGCCAGCGGAGCCATGGCGAACTGGTGGGTGATCTTGGCCCCGGTCATGAACAGCGGGAACTGCGGCCCGGGCACGTTCGATATAAACACATTGGCTGCCTTGGGAGCAAAGCGTGGACTCGATAGCAGGCGCGCTACCCCGGCCATGGTGGCGCCTGGGATGTGCTTGGTCAGGTCGGTCATGACCCGGGCCGAGATCCCGGCCTTGGCTTCCTTGGCACGGCTGGTGAAATCGCGGATCGCCGCCAGCCGCTTGGCCGGATCGGCGATATGGGTTGCCAGCTCCACCGACATTGCCGAGATATTGTTGCCCGGTGTCTCTTCCTGGCCCTTGCGGGTCCGCAAATTAACCGGCGCAACCGCAACCAGCGTCTTCTTGGGCAATTCCTTGTGATGCGTCAGATACTTGCGCAAAGCACCTGAACAGATTGCCAGGACTACGTCATTGAGCGTTGTGCCATCAACCAGCTTGCGGATTTTCGAAAGGTCGGAAATGGCAAATTCAGTCGCATCGAACACCTTGTGGATCGTAATCGGCGCGTTGAACCGGGTTTGCGGCACCCCGGACTTGTCCTTGCCGGCATCGCTCAGGCTCTTTTGTGCAGCGCCGACCAGTGCTGGCGACATCTTCATCAAGGTGTTCATGAATTTGACCGGCGAGGTGAAATTGGCCGAAACAGCCCGTGCCACAAGTTCCGCCGGGTTGGGCGCCTTGCCAAGCTCGAACCCGCCAGGCTTGACTACAATGGCGGGGGTGCAGTTCGCATCGCTGTCGCTGAGCGCCACAAACATGTGCGATCCGGATGCGCCATCGATCGCTGAATGGTGAACCCGGGTAAGCGTTGCATAGCTGCCCGGTGCGACACCTGGAATTCGGTCAAGCCCCTCCAGCACATAGAGGTCCCACAGTGGCCGGTTCATATCCATGGGGCGCGAAAAATGCCGCGCGACCTGGATGCAGAACTGCCGCCAATCCCCAGGCTCAGGCAAGCGCGCATGGGTGATATGGGCCTCAAGCTCGAACTTGTCGTCCTCCACCCAATAGGGATGATCGAAATCGAACGGCAACCGATAGAGCTTGCGCTTGAACACCGGCGATGTGTCGATCCGGCTGGCAATGTGCGAGACAATCTCTTTGAAGCGCACCTTGCCGCCGGGCGCTGTCGATGGATCGCAGATGTTTATCCCCATGACATGGGTCAGGGTGGTGCCGGTCTGCACATACAGGAACTGGGCGTCCTGTGCGCTTAGCTGCTGGCTCATCATTCTGCCTTCCGCTGCGTGCTTCGTTCGGCTGCTTCTAGCACTTCGAGCCGCATCCGTTCCATCCGCCGTGCCAGATCGCGAAACTCGGTCAGCAAATCGCGCCGCTGCTGGGCGATTTCCGTATCGGTCTCACCCGCCAGACGCATATGCGCGGCCAGCTTGTAGCCGTTCTCGAACAGAATCTTGCCGATTGACGCCTCGCTGCTGATCCGCCGCAGTAGATAGGCCTGCCGCCCTTCGACCAGCCCTTGAGCAACGCAATCGGCCTGGCTGAGGCTCTCACCGGGCTTGAGCCGAACCAGCTGTTCCAGCACGACGATATAAGCCTCTACAAACGGCAACAGCGCGGCGTGGCCCAGCAGTGGCTGAAAGTGCCTGATCAGGCTCTTTATTCCGTCCGGCCCCTGCCCAAGCTTCTTCTTCCATTGCCCATCGCAGCGCGCAATCTCGGCCTCAAGATTCTTGCGAAACTGCTCGCGTGGCGGATAGAAAAATTCGAACTTGAACAAATCACGCAAGCGGTTGGTTTCGGCCCAAAACCGTTTGGCTGGATCATCGCCCGGGTTTTCCTGCACTTTGAACAGGGCCAATTCGATGATCGTCTTGTCGAGGAAATGGTGGATGACGGTGTTGCGATAATAGCTCGCCATCGCGTGCTTCTCGGGCTCGATCGTATAGACTGTTTCACGGCCAGCATCGTCGCGAAGGATCAGTCCCGAATTGACCAGCGTGTCTGCACGTGCACGCAGGGCGTCGCGATCAAGCGATTCCAGTTCATCCGACAGGCGTATCCCGCGTGCACGGGCCCATTCGACCAGGAATCGCGTCACCTCAGCCAATTCTTCTGCCGTTGCGCCGCGCGGCGCGGTGCCCAACAGGACCAGGCACATCACTGCTGTTACCGTCAGCGGCGTTGCCCGGTTGGCACTGACCGAGGCATCGAAGGCAATGCGTTCCAGCGCCTGGCGATCATCGGGATCAGGCGCCTTGGCGACAACAACCGGTTTACCAAGATCGATCCGCACCCGCCCCATCGGCTCGCGCAGGCTCTTGAGGTAGCCCAGAAACCAGCTGAGCGATTCGGCTTGCTTGACCCGCCCGGACTGTTCCGCTGCATATTCCTCGACATCGCGGATCAAATCGAAACTGGTGACGAAGGGAACAATGTGCAGGTCTTCGATCCCGCCATCGTGGGCTGCGTCGATGACATATTTGAGAATGCCGTATTTGGGCGGCATCAGCTTACCCAACCGCGAACGTGTGCCTTCCAGCGCCCACGACATCGGGAAACGCTTTTCCAGCAGATAGGCCACATATTGCCGCAGCACGAGCTTGTAGACCGGCTTGTCCTGAAAGCTGCGGCGGATGAAGATCATCCCCGAACGGCGGAACAGGGTGCCGATCCCGAAGAAATCCAGATTGATGCCGCCAAAGCTGTGCAGCATCGTCATGTCATTATCAAAGGCCAGCGCGTTGGGCGTGATGCCGTCAAGATAGGTCTTGTGGGTAAACAGCAACACCGTGGGGCGGGTCCGGATCAGCTGCCGCAGTTCCTCCAGCTCGGCCGGATCGTAGAGGAAGCCTTTGTCATAGCCCTGCGTCATCATGAAGCGTTCAAGCCGGGCCCGCAGATCGAGGAACAGCGCGCTGGGGGTTGAAATCAGCTCTTTCATGTTGCGACGCGCTTCGGGCATCAGGTCGGTTGGCTTGACCCCCAGTTCCCCGGCAAGAGCGGCCAGCGCGCCGCGAAAGCGCGGGCTGGCCGCAAGACTGTCAGAGACAAAACGCGGCACCTTGTATCGAGTGCCCTGAACACCGCGTTCCTCAACCTCAAGCGTCAGAGTGGCCTGGCGCGCAACGAAGGCCGCAAACCCGGTGGCCGGATCCACATCGGGCTGGCCGATGTCTTGATCAAAACGTTCGCGCAAGGTGGCGACAGTGGCCGGCTGACCCAGCAGACACTGCGCACGGCGCCGGTTAAGCAGCAGGATCAGCCTGGCCCGCAGGCTTGAAGGCATGCGAGGATCGCCAAACAGGATGTCTCGCAGCCGCAGGGTCTTTTCGCGGTCAAACCGCGGGATCCGCCAGGCCACCCTCACCGGGATGATAAGGCAATCGTCGGGAGCCCTTAGCGCGCTGGCCAATTGCTCAAGCTGTTCGCTGGCCGATTCTTCAGACAGGTCAAGGCAGACCCATTCATGATTTGCAATCGCACCAAATGTACCATGCAGCCAATCGAGCAACAGTCGCCGCTCGACCCGGTTGTGTGCATCGATGATGAACAGCTTGGGACCGGCGTGGCGTAGCGGATCGATTGCCTGGTTCGCTGCCCCCGTCATGACTGCGGGTTAGCCTGCGCGCCTTTTTGCCGGCTTTGCCGCCGGCTTGGCTTTGGCCTTGGGTTTTGCCTTGGCCTTGCCCTTTTGCGCGGCGCCCTTGGCTGGCTGCGCTTGTTCGGGATCGTCCTCCTCAACCGAATCGGCAAGGCTCTCTTCGGGCTGACCCAGACACCGCAGAAACATGTTGCGCACTTCGGTCACATGGCGGTTGACCGTTGCCGGTTTCCAGCTGCCGGTATCGACCGGAGGCAGCACATCGACCCGAACGGTTGCCGCGCGCATCACGAATTCGTTCTTGGGCGCAACGTCTCCGGCGTTGTGAATGACCACCGGAACAATCGGAACCCCTGCCTGCATCGCCAGGTGAAAGGCGCCCTTTTTGAATGGTGCAAGTTTGGGTGAGAGCGTGCGGGTGCCTTCGGGCGCGATGACGATCGACTTGCCGTCCTGCGTCATGGCATCGACCAGGGGCTCCATCGCCTTGATTGCGCTGGTGCCGTCCTGTCGATCGACAAAGACCGTCCCCGCCCATTCCATCAGGCGGCCTAGGATCGGAATGTTCTTGATTTCCTTCTTGCCTACGCCGCCCATGTCCTTGCGGATCAGCTTTGCCATGATCACCACGTCGGCCTTGGACTGGTGGTTGAAAATGAACACGCAAGGCCGTGCGGCCCACAGGTTTTTCTCGCCATAAACATCCAGTTCCATCCCGATCATCGCGGCAGCAAAATCACCGAACAGACCAGTCGAAAAATTGGTCGCTTCGCGCCGCGATCCGGTCAGCGCCCAGATCGGCATCCCGGCCCAGAATGCCCCGACCAGCGAGCTGGTTGCCGAGATTGTCCGGGCATAGTCCATCGCCTTCGGCGTACCGCGGCTGCCAAAGGTCTGGACCGGCCAGTTGCGATCGCGGGCAATCGCGCGCAGCTTGGTGTTGGGATTGAGTACGCGCGGATTTCCGATCCGCTCCAGCAGTTCAAGATCATCGCTGCTGTCGGAATAGAAAAAGCTGCGGTCCAGATCGGCACCGGTCGCGGCGGCCAGTTTCTCTGCCGCCAGCACCTTGCCTTCGCCAAAGCACAGCGGCCGCACGATATTGCCGGTAAACTCCCCGTTCTCGATCTCATATTCCGAACACAGGATATGCTCGATATCGAGATCGCGCGCAGTTGGTTCGATCTGGTAGATCGTTGCTGAGGATACGATTGCCACCGTGTGGCCCTTGGCCTGATGCGCGCGGATAATCTCGCGGGTTTCGGGATAGACCTTTTTGGCGATGTGCTCGACATAGAGATCTTCGCCAAATTGCCGGAAACTCTCTTCGCTCACGCCCTTCATGATCTTTGCAGCAGAGCTCATCAGGCCTGAAAAACCAATACTGCCCAGACTGTACTGGCTCATCACGTTGGCGGTCTCGAGGATCTCTTCGAGCCCCATCTCGCGGCGCTTGAACTTTTCCTTGAGCAAGGCGGTGGCCGAGTATCCGGCGATTATCGTGCCGTCGAAATCAAACAAGGCGGCAATGTGCGGCCCTTCCTCGGACGCATTAATTTCATCCAGATACCGCTGCACAGTTCCCATTAAGCACTCCCTTATGCCGCAAGGATGGCCGCATCAGCAGCGGATAGCAACGCCTTAGTCAGCCAAGCTATCCAAATTGGGCGCGGCAATTGGCTTCCAGGTTTCTTCGCCAAAACGGATTGCCGGCGCAATCTGGTGTGCGTCCTGATCTTCAATCCACAGCCCGCGCTGAGCGATATGCGGCTGATCCAGCGCTTCTCGGAAATCGAGAACCGGGGCAAAGGCCACGTCCTTGTTAGCAAACCAAGCGACCCATTCGTCTCTTGTGCGCTGAACAAACGTGTCCGTCAGGAACTTGATCAGTTCTCCTTGCTGGCCAGCTGGCTGCTCGGCCGAAGGATAAAGATCCATCCGGCCCAGCGCACCAAGCAGATTGGCGGCAAATTTCAGCTCGCGCCCACCCAGCACGACATGCTGGTCATCGGCTGTGCGATAGACTTGATAGAAAGCCGCCCCTCCCAAGGAGCGCTGGCTGTCGGACTGCGGCGGCGCACCACCGGCGATCGCACTGCCAGCAGTATGCGCGCACCAAGGCAGCAAGCTGTCAAACATCGCGCAATCGACGAAATCGCCCTTGCCGCTGCTACGCGCGGCATAGAGCGCCATCAAAACCGCCGAAAGCGCGGTCAGACCGGCGGCCATATCTGCTGAGGCTACCCCTGGAACTACCGGAGTACCGTCAGCTCCATCATTGACCGAAAGAAACCCGGCCATGGCCTGCACCGCCAGATCGTGGGCCGGATGGTGCGCCAGTTCGCCCTCTTGCCCGAATGCTGAAATCGAGCAGTAAACGATCCGCGGATTGCGCTTTGAAACCGCAGCATAATCAAACCCCAGCCGCCGCATTACGCCGGGCCGAAAGCCTTCGACGAAAACATCGGCGTCTGCGATCAGGTCCCACAGCCGGGCCTTGCCGGCTTCGGATTTCAGGTCGAGCGCCAGACTTTTCTTGCCGCGATTGAGATTGCGGAACCAAACCGACTGCCCGGCCTCAAACGGTGCTTGCTCGCGCGCCGGATCACCTGACGGGCTTTCCACCTTCCAGACTTCGGCGCCCTGATCGGCCATCATCATGGTCATCATCGGTCCCGGCAGGAACACCGAGAGATCGATTACTTTGATACCGGTCAGCTTGCCCACTCTAAACCACTCCAGTCCGTCTCAATTCGGCGGTCTTTGCATTGGCAAGACCGCATTCAGGCAGATCCGCCTGCATTTGCCTCATCCAGCCGACTTGCCCCAGCTGGAAACCGCTTTCACGCAAATCCCGATATTTCCATTGCGGCATTCACTCAAGTTCTCTTGCGAGCGGTTTCGGCATGCTCGCAGGCGGCACCGTCTTCAATACCGGCCCGCTGCACAAGCCAAGAATGCCCGGACATCTCAGCGCGTGGGGATCATCGCCCCGAGGATTTGTTTGTGGTGAATAAATGAAGCTGGTATCAATTACATGGGTTCAAATTTAGCAACGGATTGGTTGGTGCCATGCGGAAGACCTCAATCGGCAGGCAATTGTCAGCCTCATTTTTATGGGCTGCAGCACTGGTTTATGCCCCAGCCGCCGGCGCGCAAACCCTGGAAGATTTGGACCGACTGGTGGAGGCCAGCGCCAAGCCAAAGGACGGTTTGGTCATGGCCCAGTCGCAAACCGGTGCTGGCCAGTGGCTTGAAGCACTGGCAACGCTTGAACGCGTGCTCGCCATTGATCCGAAGAACAAGCAAGCCCGTTTGATGCATGCCAGCCTGCTTTGCTCAGTCGATGATCTTGAAGGTGCTAAAGTTGAATTCGCCCAGCTGAAGTCCAGTACTTACAAGAAGGCCGAATGGGCCGCTGCAATGGCGCCTTGTGCGAATCTTGGAGGATCCGCCCGATGAAGATGTCTCGGCACATTCTGACTATCGCCGGTGTGATCGGACTGGTCGGTGGGAGTATCGCCTATGCCCAGGGCGCGGCAGTCGGCATTGCTGCCTCCGTGGTCAAAGAGGTCAGGCTGAGCAACGCTCAAACACCTAAGCCCAAGCAGATTGTATTGCGGCAACGGATCGCACTGGGCGACCTGATTCAGACCGGCAAGGCCAGCCAAGTGCAGCTGATGCTGCTCGACCGGTCAACCTTGTCGATCGGATCCAATGCCAGCGTCAGGATTGACCGGTTTGTCTATGACCCCGCCAAAGGTCGTGGGACGAGCACCAGTGTGACGCGCGGCGCATTCCGCTTCATGTCGGGCAAGAAAAGCAAGGGAAACACAGCGTCGATTAACTCCCCAGTGGGGACAATCGGAATTCGCGGCACGATCCTGGAAGGCGTGGTGGGAGAAGGCGCCCGCGATATCGCCAAAGGTGAGATTGACGAAGTGAAAGGCGCCAAGACGGATAAGCAGACAGCAACACTTGTGGTGCTGCGCGGACCTGGCAGCCGCACCCTTCCCGGCGCTGACGTGGGGGCCGCTTCGGTCACCTCAGGCGGGGTGACGGTTGATCTGACCAGACCGATGCAGGCGGCCTACATTCCGCGCGCCGGTGCACCGCCTATTGCATTCCAGATTTCCCCGGCCGGATTGTCGCGATTGGGCGATCAGGTTTTTCCGCAGCAGGCCAAAGGCGGTAACAGCGCGGCCCGTTCAATCCTCGGCGAGGCTCTCAAAATACTGCCGGGAGTGATCGGCGGCGGCAAGAGCTCTCCTGCCGGTTCGCCTTCGCCGAACGGTGTCCCGGGCCAGTCTCCCGGCAAGCCTTAGGTTCCTGACAGGCGACCTGAGAGCCTACTTGCTCTGAGCCACGTAGACCCCATCCCAATCGGCAGGCGGCGGATTGAGCGACAGCTGGGCAATCCGTTCGGCGTAAATGGCGTGAACCTGGCCTAGCCCAAACACTTCGGCCTGGACAGCGAGTGCCGAGATCAGCGCATTTGCCGCAGCCCAATCCTTGACCCGATAGGCATGCAGCATGGCGCCGTGCTGTTCACATAGCGCGGCAAATTTTGGGTCACTGGCCATGGCTTCGTCGCCCAGCAAGGCCAACACCGATTCCGGGCGCTCACGCCCAACGACCTGAACCTTGTCGAGCTCGATCACTGCAAATTCTGGCAGGCGATCGCGCAGCGCGCTGCCGATCGCAATCGTTATACCATAGAACTTGGTCAGCCCCTCTAGCCGTGAGGTCAGATTTACCGTGTCGCCAATCAGCGAATAGGACAACCGCTGTGCCGAACCCATATTGCCAACGCAGCACAGCCCGCTGTTGAGCCCAATCCCGATCTGGACCGAACCCGGCCAGACCACACCAGAATCGCGATCCGCTCCGGCATTCATGGCTTGGAGCTTGCCCACCATATCCAGCGCGGCGCGCGCGGCGTTGCGATACTGGTCGGGATCGTCAAGCGGAGCGTTCCAGAAGGCCAGAACGGCATCACCAATGAACTTGTCGATCGTCGCTTTGCGCGCCAGCAGCACGTTGCACAGCGGCGTCAGCAATGCGATCAGGAACTCGATCACCTGGTTGGGGGCGAGCTGCTCTGAAATGCGCGAGAAACTGCGCACATCGGCAAACAGCACGGTCATCTCACGCTCTTCTCCGCCAAGCTCAAGCCGGTCCGGATCGGCCGCGATGCGCTTGACCAGCTCGGGTGAGAGGTAGCGGTCGAACGCGCTGTGGATATAGGCGCGGCGGCGTTCCTCCCGGTAGAATACGAGCACGGTCTGGGCGCTGTAGACCAGCGCCAGCACAAGGATCGGGTGGACCGGATCAAGCAGAAAGCCCTGTCTGACAAAGGCCAGCCAGCTACCTGCCGCCACCAGCCCGATAGCAGCCAGCACCAGAACCGCTCCTTTGGCGGCCCCAAGCCGCGGAAGCACCAAGGTTAGGCCGACCCCGAGCAGCAAGACCAAGGTCAGCTCAAGCCCCGGAGCCCAATCGGGTCGGAGCAGAAATTTGCCCAGCACCATTTGCTCTGCCGCCTGGGCGTGAGCCATCACCCCCAATTCTCTGTCGCTCAGCGGGGTTGAGACCAAATCGCGCAGCCCGATCGCGCCTGCTCCAACGAATACAATCCGCCCGGCCACGGCAGCTTCAAGCTGTTCGGGCGATAGCGTTCCATCAAGGATCTGCCAGGCCGGAATGGTCCGGGCCGGTACCGGCCGGGTCCAATGTAACCACAGCCCGCCGGCTTCCGTGGTCGGCACTTCAAACTGCCCGACCTTGACCGCTACGACGCTGCCCGGTGCGCCCTGCAGCTCACCGCTGGCGTCACTGGTCTTGACCGAAATCGAACCAGCACCTTGGGCCACGCGCAGTGCTTCGAGTGAAAGCGATGGCAGTAACTGCTCACCCTGCCGGGCCAGCAGCGGCACAGTGCGCAAGATGCCATCGCTTTCCGCAGCAAGACTGACCGATCCGGTCCCGGCAGCCGCTGCGGTCAAAGCCGGCAGCGATTCAATCGAGCGGCGAAACGCCGGTACTTGCAGCGGTGCTGACCCGCCGACCGCGAATCCGGCCTTGGTCGATATTGCCGGGCCGGGGCGGTCGTTGACCAGAAAATAGCCCAGTACGGTCGGCGTTGCCTCCAGGCCTTTGGCGAGCTGCGTGTCGCTGTCTGGCAAGGTGCGCAAGATACCGACCACCGCGCGGTCGGTTCCGGCCCGCTCAAGCTGGGCAGCAAGCTGGGCCGGAGACGTGCGGTCGGC
>CAZOSI010000047.1:0-18847 GCA_964582485.1 uncultured Novosphingobium sp. | reverse complement strand
TCGGCCTTTGCCGAAATGATGCTGATCCACGAACACGCCTGCACCCGGATCGATCCCGAAATGCCGCTCGACCGTGCATCGGTGATCGGCTGCGCGGTGACCACCGGGGCGGGAACGATCTTCAACGCCTGCAAGGTTACTCCGGGCGAAACCGTGGCCGTGGTCGGCTGCGGCGGGGTGGGCCTGGCCGCGATCAACGCTGCCAAGATCGCCGGCGCGGGCAAGATCATCGCCGCCGATCCGATGCCCGAAAAGCGCGCTCTGGCGATGAAGCTGGGCGCGACTCACACGGTCGATGCCATGGCCAACGATGCCGCCGAACAGATCATCGAAATGACCAAGGGCGGGGTCGACCATGCGGTTGAGGCAGTCGGCCGTCCGGCCTCGGGCGAACTGGCAGTGCGCTCACTACGCCGCGGCGGGACCGCGACCATTCTGGGGATGATGCCGCTCGGCCATTCGGTCGGCCTCAGCGCGATGGACTTGCTGTCGGGCAAGAAGCTGCAGGGCGCGATCATGGGGATGAACCACTTCCCGGTCGACATGCCGCGGCTGGTTGATTTCTATATGCGCGGGCTGCTCGATCTCGACACCCTGATCGCCGAGCGGATCCCGCTTGAGCGGATCAACGAAGGCTTCGAAACGATGAAATCGGCCACGGCTGCGCGCAGCGTGATCGTGTTTGACCAGTAGGCGAGGCGGCGATGACTGAAGCGATCAACGCGGACGAGGCCTTTGTCGGCACGGTCGAGCCGGAAGGCGCCGACAAGCTCGACGAAGGCAAGCTGACAGAATGGATGCAGGCCAATGTCGCGGGCTTCGAAGGCCCGTTGCATTTGACCAAGTTCAAGGGCGGGCAATCGAACCCGACCTACAAGGTCGAGGCGAAAAGCGGCAACTATGTTCTGCGGCGCAAGCCGTTCGGCCCCTTGCTGCCCAGCGCCCATGCGGTCGACCGCGAATACAAGGTCCAGAACGCGCTCAACAAGGCGGGCTTCCCGGCGGCGAAGCAATACGGCCTGTGCACCGACGAAAGCGTTGTCGGGTCGTGGTTCTACATCATGGACATGGTCGACGGGAAAACGATCTGGGACGGGGCCATGCCCGGTGCCGCGCCAGACTATCGCCGGGCAACCTACAACGCGATGATCGACACTTTGGCGGCGCTCCACACTGTCGATGTCGAGGCGGCGAGCCTGGCTGACTTCGGCAAGCCCGGCAACTATTTCGGCCGCCAGGTCGATCGCTGGACCAAGCAGTACAAGCTCTCCGAAACCGAGCATATGCCCGATATGGAGCGGCTGATCGAATGGCTGCCGGCGACGCTGCCCGAACAGACCCGCACCAGCGTGGTCCACGGCGACTACCGGATCGACAACATGATCTTCGCGCATGGTGAGCCCAAGGTGCTGGCGGTGCTCGATTGGGAGCTGTCCACGCTGGGCGATCCGCTTGGCGATTTCTCCTATGTCTGCATGGCCTATGTCACCGAAAACGGCGGCCGCTCGGGGGTTTCCGATCTCGACCGCAAGGCGCTGGGCATCCCGGAACTGGAAGAAGTGGTCGAACGCTACTGCGCCGCCACCGGGCGTACGTCGGTGCCCGACATGAACTGGCTGTTCGCCTACAACTTCTTCCGCCTCGCGGGAATTCTGCAAGGCATCAAGAAGCGCGTGATCGATGGCACCGCCAGCTCGGCCCACGCCAAGGCTCAGTCCGACCGGGTTCAGCCGCTGGTCGACCGCGCGACGGAGTTTGCGAAGAAAGCTGGGATGTAATCCTCCCAGCTCAGGAGAACTTGATCCTACCCCTGCTTGACCACGCCGCGCGTTTCCAGCGCGTCAAGCGCGGCTGCGTCCAGCCCCAGCCATTCGCCCAGCAGTTCGCGGGTCTGTTCGCCCACCTTGGGGGGGCGATGGCGATAGTCGGCCGGGGTGGCAGAGAGCTTGCCCGGATAGGCCACGCTGGGAATTTCGACCCCGTCCTCACGCGTGAAGCGGTGGACCGTATGGCGTGCCTCGACGAACGGATCGGCGAACACGTCTTCGACCGTATTTACCGGGCCAACCGGCACTCCCGCCTTCTCGAGCCGCGCGATCAGGCCGTCACGGGTCTGGTCCTTGACTAGTGTGCGCATGGTCTCCTCGATCGCATCGCGGTTGACCACCCGGGCAGATGCCGAGGCAAAGCGCGGGTCGCTGCCCAGCTCAGCCACGCCCATTTCCTGGCAGAATGCGCGGAACTGGCCGTCGTTGCCAATCGCGATGATCACCGTGCCGTCGGTCACAGCAAAGGTGGTGTAGGGGACCACGGTGGGGTGGCGGTTGCCCATTCGCCCCGGAACAACCCCGCCGACGAGGTAACTTGAAGCCTGGTTTGCCAGCATCGCAATCTGGGTATCGAGCAGCGAAATGTCGATCTGCTGGCCCTCGCCGGTCCGCTCGGCATGGCGCAGCGCGGCAAGGATCGAGACCGTAGCATACATGCCTGTCGCCAGATCGGCCATGGCCACCCCGACCTTCAGCGGTGGACCATCGGCTTCGCCGGTAACGCTCATCAGTCCGCCCATCCCCTGGGCGAGGAAATCGTACCCGCCGCGCCCCGCGTAGGGTCCGTCCTGGCCAAAGCCGGTGATCGAACAATAGACGATTGCCGGGTTGATCGCCCGGATGCTGGCATAGTCGAGCCCGTATTTGGCCAGCCCGCCGGTCTTGAAATTCTCCACCAGCACGTCGGCTTCCGCGGCGAGGCGGCGGATCAGTTCGGCTCCTTCGGGCGAGGCAATGTCAATCGCGGCCGAGCGCTTGTTGCGGTTGGCGCAGAGGTAGTAGGCGCTTTCGCGGGGGTCATCACTTCCGCCGGGCAGCTTCAGAAACGGCGGGCCCCAGCCGCGGGTGTCGTCGCCCTTGCCCGGCTGCTCGACCTTGAACACATCAGCTCCGAAATCGGCGAGGATCTGGGTCGACCACGGCCCCGCCAGCACCCGCGACAGATCGAGCACCTTGATCCCGTCAAGCGCGCGCGGCGCGGCCTGGCTATCGGCTTGCAGCTGTTCTTCCATGGCCGATCCCATGCCGCCGGGCCGGGGCAAGCGCAAGCACTCGCTTGCCCCGGCGGCGCACAGGCACTAGGCCGCAAGCGAACCGACCTTAGGGAGCCTGCCGTCCATGTCCGCCGAACTTGCCGCCAGAATCGAACAAGCCTGGGAAGCCCGCGAAGCAGTAACTCCGGCCAGCACAGCTGTGCGCGAAGTGGTTGATGCCGCGCTCGAACTGCTCGACAGCGGCCAGGCGCGGGTCGCCGAACCCGATGGGCAAGGCGGCTGGCACGTCAACCAATGGCTCAAGAAAGCGGTGCTGCTCAGTTTCCGGCTGAACGAGAATGCGGTGATGGATTACGGTTCAGCCGGCGCGCCTTCGTTCGACAAGGTGCCGCTCAAGTTCACCGGCTGGGACGAAGCCCGCTTCCGTGCTGCGGGGATCCGCGCGGTGCCCGGCGCGATCGCCCGGCGCGGCGCCCATATCGGCAAGAACGTGGTGCTGATGCCCAGCTTCGTGAATATCGGCGCGCATGTCGGCGATGGGACAATGATCGATACCTGGGCCTCGGTCGGCTCCTGCGCGCAGGTCGGCAGCCATTGCCATATCTCGGCCGGGGCCGGGATTGGCGGGGTACTCGAACCGATGCAGGCCAACCCGACGATCATCGGCGACAACTGCTTCATCGGTGCGCGCAGCGAGATCGTCGAGGGTGTGATCGTCGGCGAAGGCTGCGTGGTGGCGATGGGGGTGTTCATCACCGCGACCAGCAAGATCGTCAACCGCCAGACCGGCGAAGTAATCACCGGCCATATCCCCCCCTACAGCGTGGTCGTTCCCGGCGCGATGCCCGGAAAACCCTTGCCCGACGGCTCGCCTGGCCCCGCACTGGCCTGCGCGGTGATCATCAAGCAAGTCGACGCCCAGACCCGCGCTAAGACCGGGATCAACGACCTGCTGCGCGATTAGGCCATGCCGTCGCTGCTCACCCAGTTCGCCGTCTCGACCGTGATGGCGGTGCTGTGTGTGGTGATCCATGGGGTCGGGCTGTTCAGTCTGGCCCGGGCGCTGCGGACCGAAGCGGCAGTTGAACGGCTCAAACGGATCGCCCCGCTCAGTCCGCGCGGGGTGGCCTTTACGCTGAGTATCGTCGTGGCGATCCTGGCCTTGCACGGGGTTGAGATCTGGCTGTTTGCTTTCGTCTATCTCGGCACCGGGGCGATCGCCGGGCTGGAAAACGCGCTCTATTTTTCGACCATCAGCTATTCGACCGTGGGCTACAACGACACCCATGTCGATCCGGCCTGGCGGCTTCTCGGAGCGTTTCAGTCGATCCTCGGCATGGTTCTGATCGGCTGGTCGACCGCGTTCTTCTTCCGCATCCTCGGGCGGATCGAAGCGCACTGATCACAGCGCGTAGGGCAGCATCGCTTCGTAGTAGGGCCGGCATTGCGCGGCGAGTTCGGCCGCCGCGCCGCTCAGCTCTGGCAAAGGGCCGGGCGGCGGGCCGAAAGTGGTTGAGCTGGCAACCTGATCGTACCAGTGGCTGGCCCAGATCCCGTCTTCGGAGTGGATGCCCGGCCGCCATGCCAGCATGGCCGGATCGCGGGCAATGCCCAGCCGGTCGCATAGCAGGTCCAGCTTGCCCGCGGGATCGGCAAGGAAGCTGGAAGTATCCACCACCGGCGGCTCCAGCCCCTGCCCGCGCGCCCATTCGAAGTATTCGAACAGCCGATCGTAGCGCAGATCCTCAAACCGCGCTTCGCCGCGTTTGACCCCGTAGCTTGTGATCACCCGCTCGGGCTCGCGGATCAGGAAGGCGTGGGCGTGATCGGGAAAGTCCCGGATCGAAACCGGGCCTTCCATGTGGTGCGGCATGTGCTTCTGGTACCAGACCGGGCGGCCACCCGGCGCGCGCCCGCGCATCGCCTCGGCCACGCTCGCCCAGTCGCAGTCCATGGCGGCGATCACCTCGGATGCCATCGGGTGGTCGGCCCTGGTCTCTTTCAGGAAGCAACCATAGAACGGCTCGTCGCTCACCGCGCAGTCGCTCCGTGCGCCAAAGCTGCGCATCATCGTGGTCGAGATGTTGCGCGGGCCGGACCACATCGCGATGCGCAAGGTCATGTGACGTCGCGGTCCATCAGTGCCCTGTAGAGGCCCTGCAGCCGCTCAACCATCGGCCCGCGCGCTTCGGTCAGCTTGCGGCCATCGATCTCGGTCACCGGCACCACTCCGGCAAAGGTCCCGGTGACGAAGGCCTCGTCGGCGCCGTGCACCTCAGTCAGCGAAAAGTTCTTTTCGTAGACAGGGATTCCGGCCTCGCGGCAGACCTTGATCACGTTCGAGCGGGTGATGCCGGCAAGGCAGTAATCGCCGCTCGAGGTCCAGACCTCGCCCTTGCGGACGATGAAGAAATGGGTCGAATTGCAGGTCGCGACGAAGCCATGCGGATCGAGCATCAGCGCCTCGTCGGCCCCGGCCTGGGCGGCCTGGATGCAGGCGGTGATGCAGTTGAGCTTCGAATGCGAATTGAGCTTGGGATCCTGCACCGCCGGATCGCCCCGGCGGACGTGGACGGTGAACAAGCGGATGCCGCTCTCGATCGTGGTCGGCAGCGGGGTCTTGTACTCGGGGATGATCACCACGGTCGCGGGCGAGATAACCACACGCGGGTCCTGATAGGGGGTCGAGCGAACGCCGCGCGTCACCATCAGGCGGATGTGCACCCCGGCTTGATCGCGCATCGCATTGGCGTCGATAGTCTCGTCGAGCCGCCGGGTGAGTTCCTCGCGGCTGAGCCCAACGTCCATCATGATCGCCTTGGCGCCTTCGTAGAGCCGGTCAAGATGGGCATCGAGGAAGGCGAACTTGCCGCGATGGAGCCGCAGCCCCTCCCACACCCCGTCGCCGAGCATGAAGCCCGAATCGAACACCGAGACCACTGCCTGCGGGCGCGGCACCAGCGCGCCGTTGACGCTGATCAGGATCTCCGCATTGCGCGGATCATCGTGATAGCTGTGCGTGCCGAGCGCCTGCTGCTCTGCCATCAGAAGCTCACCGGGTTCTCGAACGGCACCACCCCGCGCTGGCTGGCGGCATAGGCCTCGGCCGCCTTCAGCACCCGCATCATGTTGCGGCTGGCCAGCTTTTCCAGATCCTGCTGGGTCCATCCACGCCGGGCCAGTTCGACGAACAGTGCGGGATAAGTCGAGACGTCTTCCATCCCGGCAACCGCGACCTCGATCCCGTCAAGATCGCCGCCAAGGCCGACGTGATCGACCCCGATCCGTTTGGCGATGTAATCGAGATGGTCGGCGACATCCTTCAGCGAGCCGCGCGGCATTGGGTTGGCCATGTCCCAATCGGCCAGCGCTGCTTTGACCAGTTCGGGCCGGCCGCGGTTGAGCGCCTTGAAGCGGGCTTCGGCTGCGTCGCGCTCTGCCCCCCACAGCCGCGCGGCTTCGACCACGTAGGGCGGGTAGAAGTTGACCATCACGATCCCGCCATTGGCCTTGATCGCATCGAGCACGCCGTTGGGCACGTTGCGGGGATGGTGGTTGAGCGCGAAGGCGTTTGAATGGCTGACGATCACCGGAGCCCTGGCCACGTCCAGCGCGTCGAGCATCGTCTTCTCGCTGACATGCGCCAGATCGACCAGCATTCCGAGCCGCTGCATTTCCCGCACCACATCCTTGCCCAGCGGGGTCAGCCCGTTATGCGCCGGAGCATCCGTCGAGGAATCGGCCCAGGCATTGTTCCTGAAGTGGGTCAGCGTCATGTAGCGCGCGCCGAGCGCGTACATCTGACGCAGCACGGCCAGACTGCCGCCGATCGAATGGCCACCTTCCATGCCCATCAGGCTGGCGATCCGGCCCTTCTGCCAGGCCGCCTCGACACAGGCCGAATCCATGCACAGCATCAGCGTATCGGGGTGCCGCGCGACCAGCCGCTTGGTCACATCGAGTTGTTCAAGTGTCGCCTGGACCGCCTGCTGGTCGGTCAGGTTGGCCGAGACATAAACCGACCAGAACTGCGCACCGATCTTGCCGGTCCGCATCCGCTTGAGGTCGGTCTGCATCGCGCCGACGTTGGCGGCGGGATCGGCGGTGTTGGTGGTATCGGTGAAATCGAAAGTGCCGAGCACGTTCTTGCGCCGGTCGCGTAGCTGTTCGGGCACATCATTGTGTCCGTCCCACACCGGCGCGGCGGCCAGCGCGGCCATGGCGACCTGTTCGGGCGAGCGGGCCGGGGCGGCGGAAAGACCCGCACCAAAGGCAAAGGTGGCAAGCAGCGAGCCGGCAAGCAGCAGGGGATGGCGCATGGTGTTCTTGTCCCGGATGGTTTCGGGCCGAGCCTAGCCAAGCTCTCCCGCCAGGTCGAGCAGCTTGAGCATCACTGCTCCGCCGCATTGCTTGGACCTGGCATTGGGATCGAATTTGCCATCGGCCACGAACTTGCCGCGGCTGAACAAAGTCGAAAACGACCAGAGGTAAGGGCTGGCGCGTCCGGCGCGGCGATAGCCGAAGCCGTTGTAGGCCTCGAGGCGGTGGAGCATGCGCGGCACTGACCAGTCGCTTTGTCCTGCAAAGCCGAGCAGGCGCAGCGCGTCAGCCGCGCTCGATTCCCAGTCACTGGGCGGCAGCCAGACCGATGGGCGTCCGGCCGGCACCTGTCGGGTCCGCCGGCTCAGCGGGAAATCGCCGTTGTGAAGGTGCGCGCGAAAGTTAAAGCTGGCCTCCAGCCCGTGGATAGCGGCGATGAAGGCCCAGGGGATACCAAAGCGCTTGCCCAGCCGCTCATAGCGCGGGCGGGCCTGCTTCATCTGCGCCAGATGCCAGTCAGTACTTTCCTTGTATTCCGGACGCAGCTGCGCCGCGCCGAACCAGGCGGAATATTCGTCGGCCAGGGCCTCGAACTTGAGCGTGGTCGAGACTGCGGGCAGTGCTGCTTCGATCGCCGGCGCGGTTGTGCCGGGAAGGTCGATCGGCGCGGTGATCACCGGCTGCGGCTCGGCCTCTTCGGGCAGGAAGGGCGTTGCCAGCCGGGCCGGGCGATAGGCGGCGGGGAAAGTAAGCCCGCCTTCGGCCTGCGGCGCGGCGGGCGTGGCCAGACCATCACTGAACCAGGCATCGGGCGGATCGTATTCGCTGCTGTGAAGCTTGGCGAGGAGGCCGCCGGCTCGCTCTGCCAGTATGGGCGCGCGCTGCTCAGACCGGTCGATCAACGCGACCAGCCGCGGCATGCCAAGCTGGTAGAGCTGGTCGGGCGAAACTTGCAGATCACCTTCGTGGAACGACAGCGGCGAGGCTGGCAGCCGCAGCGCCTTGGCCTGTTGCTCCAGCTTGACGATTTCGCCAATCAGTCCAACCGCTTCAAGCGCCTCGGCCGGTACCAGTGAGCGCAGCGGCGCAGGCAATTTGGATTCCAGCACGCCGCGCAAATCGGGCGCGGCCAGTGCGGCGGCCAGTGCCGCTCCGCCAGTCAGAAACTGGCGCCTGTCAGAGCTTGATCGCATCGACTCGCCTCCGGGCCGAAGTCTAGCATTGACAGGCGCTTATGCCGAGTCAGCCTTCAGCTTCGCGCTCAAACGCCGCTCCGCCGCCGACTTTTGCGGCCAAACGGCCCAGCACGGCCAGCACCACCACCGCGATAACGGTTGCGAGAATGGCATAGGTGTAAAGCCCGGCCAGGTCCTCACCCAGACCCATCAGGGCCAGAGTGGTCTTGATCGCCTCATTCCAGGCCAGTGCCGCCACCAGCCCCAGCGAGGCAGAGGCCAGCGAGATCATGGTTTGCACCATTGCGCGCGGATCGGTCATGTTCATGCTCCCCTTGGTCAGAAAAACCGCCGGGCAACTTATTCGCACGGGCGCGGCGGGCAAGCGGTTGATGGCGCTTGCGCACAGGGAATTTCCATGGCTGGGGTGCGGAATGGAACTGCTGGCCAATCCTTTCACCCTGACCATGGCGGTGCTCGCCGTGGCGATCCTGGGCCTGGCCAAAGGGGGATTTTCGGGCCTCGGCGCGCTGGCCACCCCCCTACTGGCGCTGAGTCTGCCGCCGGTCACTGCCGCAGCCGTGCTGCTGCCGGTGCTGCTGGTCCAGGACGTGGTCAGCGTCTGGTCTTACCGGAAGAGCTGGGACGGCTGGATCATTGCCTGGATCCTGCCCGGCGCCCTGGCCGGAGTAGCGCTGGCCGCGCTGCTGGCCTCGGCCGTGCCCGAAGAGCGGCTGCTGGTGGTGCTGGGCGCGATCACCCTGGCTTTCGGGCTTTACCGGCTGTGGATCGAACGCGGCGGAAGGATTGTTGCTGCCTCCAACTCACCCGGCTGGGTTGGCACGCTGTTCGGGGTGGCGACCGGGTTTACCAGCCAGATCGCGCATGCCGGAGGCCCGCCGTTCCAGATGTGGGTTACCCCGCGCCGCCTGCCGCATCAGACCTTCGTTGGCACCAGTTCGCTGACCTTCGCTGCGATCAACTGGATGAAAGTGCCGAGCTACCTGCTGCTCGGCTCGTTCGACCGCTCGGTGCTTGAAGCTGCGGTATTGCTGATGCCGCTGGCAATCGTGGCGACACTGGCCGGGGTCTGGCTGATCCGCCGGCTCGACAGCGCGCGGTTCTATACCCTGATCTACCTGCTGATGATTGCGCTTGGCCTGCGGCTGATCTGGCAGGGTTTCTAGTCAATCCGACCCAGCAGGTTGCGGGCATTGCGGGCCAGTCCGGGCGAATCCATCGCGTTGGCTTCCCGCGCCACGCTGGCTGCAGCGCTACAGAACTGCTCCGGGTTTCGCTGGTTGGAAAAGCGGTTGTAGAGCTGGGTCTGATGCCGATCGAGGCCCTTGCCATAGCGCCGTTGCTCGGCGCCATAGGCCTCGGCCAGCAAACCTTTGTGCCTGGTCAGCACCTGCGCATATTGCGCGGCGACCGGGGTTCGTCCGCGCCCGCGGCAGGAAAGTGCGGCGACGTTGAGCCCTGCGCGCAGATGCCAGACGGCTTCCCCCGCATCGCCTTGGAAGGCCGGGCGGGCGGCCTGCACTGGGGGCGGGGGCGGCGCCGTGCGCGGCGGCAGTGAATAACCACCATTGACTTGTCGGTGCTGCTCACCGGCGCAGCCAACCAGTACGGCAAGCAGGCCGATGACGAGTGCGACCCTCGGCATAATCCTCTCCCTTTTTCCAAACCTGCGATGCGCGCGACCGGGCCGGCGATCAAGCTGGAGGGAGAGTACCTGCGTCTGGTTGCCCCGGGGTTGCGGCGAATACTGAATCGCGGATTCAGTCTGCCGGTCGGTGGCCTTTGATCAGGCCGTAAAGGACCAGCACGCTCCCCGCGAGTGTCGCCAGCGACAGAGCGATCAACAGAGTGGTCACCAGACCTTCCTGCCAAGGCGCGGCACTGTGTCCGGCTCCTGCGATCGGCATGGACTCTCTGCCCGCACCCCATAGCGCAGCCAGAAGGGTTGCCAGCCAGTTGGCCGTAAAACCAAAGCCAAGCAGGCCCACAGCCCAGGCCTCAACCCTTGGCAAAAGCCGCACCATCGGCCAGATCGCGGCCAGGGCGAGCAGCAGCGTCCCGCCCATCATTCCGGCAAGGTGCGAGGACAGGCCCATGCGCGGATTGGCCATTTGCCCTGATACCAGCCCGGTCAGCAGGCCAAGCAGAACCAGCGCTGCTCCCGTGATTGCCAGTCGTCGCGCCGCCCCCGTCCCGCCGCTCATGGTTCCACCCCGCGCCCGAAGGCGACCATGCCCCAGCCGAGCAGCATCGTCAGCCCGCCCAGCGGGACCATCAGGTCAAACGGATGGGTGCCGGTGAAGGCAATGATCCAGATCATCAGCGCCGATGCCAGCGTGCCGAGCGCAATCAGCAGCGGGGCAAGTTCGCCGCTGCGGGTCCGGGCCAGCAGCATCAGCGCCAGCCCATTGCCGATCTGCACCGCGCTCATCGTCTGGACCATCGCCAGGCTTGGCGCGTCAAGAACTTCGCGCAAGGGATGGATCGAGAGGAACAGCAGAGCCTGTCCGATCAGGGCGTGCAAGGCCCCGGCGCGGAATGTCCAGCCCGGCCGAATTGCGGTGGCGTTCATGGCAGTCTCCCCCAAGCTGCATCCTGGCGCGATTATGCCGCCGAATTGCTGGGAAGTGAAGCGTTTAGCGGATCACACCGATTGCATCGGGGGCTGGGCCGACATCGCCCTTGTCGAGCCGGCCGCTGAGCCAGACTGCGATCCGGTCGGATCTCTTGTCGATCACCGGCGGCAACTTGATCAGGATCCAGTTGAACGGACCATAGCTGCGCTGCGATCCGAACAGGCCCTTGAAAGTCACGGCATCGATCGTACCGCTGCGAAAGCGCCAGCCCTCACCGGTGCCGGGAACGGCAGTCTGGCTGGCGCCGTCATAGGCGGCCGAAGTGATCAGGTTGAGGTCCGAGACGTTCCACAGCGACGAGGCAAAGGCCTGTCCGGGGCTGGGCGCGCGGCTTTCAAACGCGATCAGATCCCATTTTCCGAGTTCGCCGACCGGAAGCTTCAGCGCTTTTTCTATCTGGGCTGCGGACACCTTGCCGGGCTTGAAATCGCGGACGTGGGCGGCGGCGTAGAACGGAATCGAAGTGGCGACCCCGTCAGCCTGGCCCAGTACGGCGGCGGACGTGCTGACCGAACTGTCGGCGGGTTTGCTCGCCCAATCAACGCTGGCGGCCAGTGCGGGGGCCGAACAGGCCAGTGCGGCAAGGGCAGGAAGAGTGAATCGCATGAGTGCCTCTGGTTCAGGATGGCACCGGTTTAGGATTCGCGGGCGGGGGCGGCACTACCCATTTGAGGAGTGGTCCTGAGCAGGGCCAGCGCGGCCATGGTAATCACTGCGGCGATTGCATAGGGCACGCCGGGGAACTGGAAGGGTGCTGCCGGAGAGGTGAACCAGGCCATCGGCCAGACCAGCACCATCGGGCCGACGATTGACCCCAGCCCCATCATCATCGCCGCCAGACCCTGCACTTCGCCTTGCGTTTCGGGCGTGGCCCGGCGCGAAAGCATTGCCATCAGGCTTGGCTGGACCAGCGATTGCACCGCGACCGCGACCAGCAGGGCAAAGGCCACCGCAGTCGTCTTGGCAAAGGCATAGCCGACAAATCCCGCGCCTGCCCCGATCATTCCCAGCGTCGCCGCGCCGCGCTCACCCAAACGGCGCACCACGCGGCCGGTGATCAGCGTCTGACTCAATGCAATGACGATCCCAACCGCAGCCAGGCTCAGCCCAATCATCTGGTCCGACCAGTCCAGCGCGGCGATCCCCCAGAAACTCCAGGTCAAGGGATAGACCAGGCTGGCAAGCTGCCACAGCAGGAGTACCAGTGCGATCCGTCGCATGCCCAGCGCCTGCCCGGCGGTCTTCCACGCGCCGAACGGATTGGCCCGCGCCAGGGTGAACGGGCGGCGCAGTTCCGGCTTCAGGGTCTCGGGAAAGGCGATCAGGCCATAGACGAAATTCGCCAGTGACAGAGCTAGGGCAAGCCAGAACGGCGCGCGTTCGCCATACTGCGCCAGCAGTCCGCCCAGCGCCGGACCGGCAACGAAGCCTATTCCAAACCCGGCCGAAACCAGCGCGAAGTTCTTCGCCCGGTCTTCGGGTGAAGTGACATCGGCAATCGCAGCCTGCGCTGGTCCATAGGATCCGCCGAATACCCCGGTCAGCAAGCGACCGATCACGATCAGTGTCACGCTGCCCGCCACCACCAGCACCGCATAGTGCGCTGCCATTCCGCCGAGCGCGATCAGCAGCACCCGCCGCCGCCCAAACGAATCCGAAAGGTTGCCCAGGATCGGCGCGGAAATGAACGCGGCGAGCGCCATCAACAGGCTCATCCAGGCGCCGACCTCGATCGCAGCGTTGAGCTGGATTTCACCGACCCGCATCAGCAACCGCGGCAGCACCGGCATTATCAGGCCAAAGCCCATTGCATCGATCAGGATCGTGCTGAAGACGAACGGCATCACATGGCGGCGCGGCGCGCTCATCGGCCGGTCGCCATGGTCCAGAAATGCGGACCCCCGCCGGATACATCCCATTCGCTCAGGATCTCATAGCCGAGTCGCTGGTAGAGCCCGACATTGGACGGCGTCGCCGTTTCCAGCACTGATGCCACGCCGCGCGCTTGTCCCAGCGCCAGTCCGGCGCGGATCATCGCTCCGCCCAGTCCCTTGCCCTGGTGATCGGGGTGGACCCCGGCCATCTTGAGGTAGATCCACTCCTCGCCGCGCGGCAGGTGGGCGGTGATCCCCTCGTCAGTTCGTAGCGCGCGCGGGAGATGCCGGCCGAAAATCGGCAGGAACCTCAAGGCACCGGGGTGCCACAGCGGTTCGTGGTAGTGAACCCGGCCTGGCTCGCGCCACAAGGTCACCGCCGAAACCTCGGGCGTGCCGAGAACCAGTCCGATCTTGATATGCTGGTCGACCATCCAGCCGATCAGCCGCGCCAGCCGCCGCGCCCGGCTGTCCGGATCGGGCAACATGTAGACCATCGCCGGGTCTTCATGAAAGGCGGCGGCCAGCGTTGCCACTGCCCGGTCGCGATGCGCGGCATCCAGTCTTATGATCCCCGGCTCCATCGCCATGACCTGCCAGCCTTGCAGGACGAGGGCAACCGCCCTATCGACCTGCCCATGGCTTTCCGCTCGTTCCGCCCCCGCCTGCGTGCCTTTCAGGCGATGCGCGGTTCACCGCCCGATCCGGGCTTCGTGGCCGATCTGGAGTTTCTTGAGAACCGCGATCTCGATCTGTCGATCCGGCTGGGCGCGATGCTGGGTTTCAACGCGCTGCTGATCACGATCGGGACCCATCCGGTCTCGGCCAGCCCAGGCGCGCCGCTCAGCCTGGATGCCGCCAGCCAGCCGCTGCTGACCTTGCTCAGTCTTGCTGGTTTGCTACCGATCGTTGCTTCCTGCGTATTTGCGCTGCGGGCCCTGATGCTGGGCGAAGAGTTTGACAGCGAAGGTATCGCCAATGACGACGCGGCAAGGCAGCGCCTGTTTGCAACCTTCGTTCATTCGATCGATGTTCAGGCTCGCTACCTAGGCTTGGCAATCCGCTCCACCCTGGCTGGCGGAGCGCTGACCATGCTTTGCTGGGCCGCCATCCTGCTGGTCAAGATCGGATAAGCGATGAGCGACGAAGACTATGTCTATGACGAGGATAGCGGCGAATGGCTGCCGGCCTCGGAACTGGCTGCCAAGCAGGCTGCCGAGAACGCTGTGGAAGTGCGTGATGCGGTTGGCAATCTGCTGGCCGATGGCGATGCGGTGACCCTGATCAAGGACCTGACCGTCAAGGGCGCCGGGCAGACGCTCAAGCAGGGGACGGTGATCCCCTCGATCCGCCTGACCGGCGACACGCAGGAGATTGACTGCCGCTACCCAGGAATCAAGGGCCTGGTCTTGCGCGCGGAGTTCGTACGCAAGCGCTGATTTGGCCATTGGCGTGGAACGCAACACCGGCCCGCTCCCCCGGCCCAACCGCCCCCCAACCACCCCAAGGGTAACCTCAAACGGGTGGTTGGGCCGGGGGAGCGGGCTGGTATTGCAAGCTCAGCTAAGCTGAACCACTAACCCCTACCCAGCAGCCGCCGCATCAGTCCGGGGGCCTCGGCGACATCGTCGATCGCATCGGCTTCGGCGCTTTCGATCCGGCGGCGCAGGGTGGTGCCGGCCGGGCTGGCGTCGTCTTCGATCACCAGCCGGCCGCGCTGGATCAGGTTGAAGCGGGTCAGCGTCGGCAGGCCATCATCTTCATCTTCGTCCGTATCGATCGTGGCGGGCTTTGCCGTCGGAACCTGGCGGACCACCGGCCAATGGACCGAGACCACTTCCGGGCGCATGTCGATCATGCCCGAGATCACCGGAATCGTCCCGCTCAGACCGTGCCGGTCAAGCTGGACTGCCACCGCCTGGTGAAACCGCAGCGCGCGCCACCAGCAGCCGAGCACGAATTCGATATAACGCAGCGGGGCCGGAGCGGCATCCTGCTCGCGGATGAAGTGGCGTTGCTTGTGGTGGATCAGCGCGGTGTTGAGCTCGTCGAGCCCCTCGATCTCGAGGAAAGCCTCAAGATCCTCGTCGCGCCCGGCCCATGCCGGGCTGTCTTCGCGGCATTGCTGCAGTGCTTCGCCCGGCTCGGCCGAGGACCAGTCCCAGGCTTCATCGGTATAAAGCCCCAGCATCATGTAAGGGCGGTGCAGAGATCCCTTCTCAAAGGTGAGATCGCTTTCGTTGCCCATTGCCACGGTCGCGCCCGAAATCGGCCCGCCTTCATGGCAAGCGACCGCATCGGCCAGTTCTTCCCAGCCGACAATCCCAACCCGGTCGAGGCTGGCCTGGCGGCACAGCCGCATCATTTCGCCCCCGGTCTGGACCAGAGCGGTGCGCAGCTGGCGCTCGGCTTCGGCCAGTTCGCGCTGCTCGAACAGCGCCCGCAGCGATTCTTCCCAGGCCGCTTCGCCGGCGGGAGTGGCAAATGTGGTTTGCAGGACGTGAGTCATGCCGGTTCCCTGTTCGGCCAGACACCAAGCCCGGCCTTTGCGCGCAGGGTAAGGCAAAATGGTCAGCGCCCGGTTAACCGCGCTGAAATTCTCGTGCAGCGCCCCGCCAGCCCGGTGGTGCCGATTGGTTCCGAGGAATGGAGCCCCGCACATCGGCACCATATCCATGGCCTTGGCGGTTCGCTGTGCGCTGCGATCATCGCGGGCGAAAGGAATTCCGCAATGAACGACAAGCCCAGACCGACCACCCCGCAACTGCTGTGCATCGCCGCCGGGGCGATCGCCGGCTTCCTGCTGGGATTCCGCGTGCTCGATGGCGGGGCGCTCGGCGGCGGGGTGATAGGCCTCTGCGCCTTCGTCGGCGCGATCCCCTATCGCCGCGCGATCGACGCCGCCAAGCGCGGCTAGAGCAGCTGCCGGGCGCGAAGCCTGACAAACCTGACAGGGTACAGGCTGCAAAAAGCACCTTGTGTTACCCAATGTCACCCGCCGTCACCGCCGCGCCGATCGATCCGGTGGCATCGGGCGTGGTCAGGAACGCCAGCAAGCGCAGCATCGTCCAGCGGCGCGGGGTGAAGCGGATGGATCGAAGGGTGCGGGCGGCTCGTGCTCATTGCCCAGGTTAAGGCAGATTTGCGCGATGTAGGAAAATGGATTTGGGATTGGGGAAAGGCTGGAGACGGACTCAGTAATAGGGTTCGCAGGCAATGCCGTCACTGTCGCCGTCAAGCTTCGCGCGATAGCCCGGCTCACCGACATAGATTGGCGCGGTGCCAGCTGCGCGGGCCGCATTGCAGCCGTGCCAGTAGTCCCCATGTTCCGGTGCGCGGGCGCGGGCGAGTCCAAGTGGGACAGCAACCGTGTCAACCTTCTCGATCAAAATGGCGCGGCCTGCAGCCGTAGCGGCTATGCTTCCAACTCCCAACAAAAGTCCGCTCACCACCGCTTTGACCAACCATTCCTTTAATGAGCCGGGTTCCTGCTGAACAGGTTGCGTTCGGCGCCATGCCGACAGTGAATTGCGCCGCGCCCTCTGACGAAACGGAATCGCGTTGGTTTGGCTGCGGGATCTCATTCTGCAACCATTAGCTTCAGAGTGGTGAAAGAACCGTTTGCTTTGGCTAGGGCCCAATCCATCCTGGCAAATCGTCACCAAGGACTTAAGTTGAGCCAGGTCCGGCCTACATCTGGAAAACCGGCGCTAGAACGCGATCTCGCAGACCGACATTTCGCCATTGCGCACGGTCCACCAGCCACCGGTCCAGCGACCGTTCACCGCATAGCCAACCACCGGGCATTTGACCTCGGCATCGGCCTGGTTCCAGATCGGCCCGGCGTTGACCGGCCGCCCTCGCGGCGGCGGCGGCGTTGGTGGGAGCGGCAGAGTGACCCGCGGCTGCATCATCCTCGAATCACTGCCAGTGATGTCATAGAGGTCGCTGCGCGGCCCGCCATTGGTGCCATAGCTGATCTTGCGGCGAAACAGGTCGAGCTGGATCTGCACATTGCGGCTGGGATCGTTGAGATAGACTGACCATTCATCGCGCTGCGTCTCGACAAAGCGGAAGGTGATCTGCCCGGCGCTGTTGTGTTCGGCCCAGGTTCCGTCGATGGTCTTGGTGAAATACCCGCCGGGGAACGCCACAGAGCGGACATTCTGCCCGTTAACCCCGGTGCCCGGCTGCGCCGCCAGCGGAGCGCCGACAACCAGCACAGTAACCTGAGCGGCCAGCCCGGCCAGCGAGAGGGCCAGCGCCCAATGTTTCCTGGTCATCAAATTTCCCCCCAATCGCTGTGAATCGAACAAGCGCGGCCCGCCATGCAGCCTAGGCTGGTAACCACCACGGGCAAGGGAATTCGCAGCCTCAGCATCCAAGCTGCCCGGCAAGGTCGATCAGATCCGCCGCGCGGTATTCCCATTCTTGCTCGTACTTGAGGTCCGGCGCGGGGGCGCCGCCGTATTCCAGCGGGCGGTGGACGAAGGCGCATTGCAGCCCCGCCGCGCGCGCCGCCGCCAGATCGCCATGGTGCGCCGCGACCAGACAGAGCTCGCCCGGCGCCAGATCGAGCGCCTCGGCCGTGGCCACATAGGCGGCGGGTGCGGGCTTATAGGCCTGGGCAATCTCGGCCCCCAGAATGGCATCCCACGGCAGTCCGGCGTGGCGGGCCATGTTCACCATCAGGGCAATATGGCCATTGGAGCAGGTGACCAACGGGAACCGCTGCTTGAGCCGGGTCAGCCCCTCGACCGAGTCCGGCCAGGGGTCGAGCCGGTGCCAGCCCATGACCAGCGCGTGCCGCTCGGCCCCGCCCAGATCGAGGCTCAGTTCGGCCAGCACCGCATCGAGCATCTCGCGGTGCAGCACGTCGAGCTTGACGAAGCTCCGCCCCGACTCCCCGAACGCTCGCATCCCCACAATATACCGCGCCCGCCAGGCATCGGTGAAAGCAAAGGCGTCGATGTCCGCCCGCCCCGCAGCGGCGAGCACCGGCGCGGCGGTGGCGGCAATGCTGCTGCGCCAATCGACCACCGTGCCGAAGACGTCGAAGGCGAGGGCTTTGGGCGGGGCCGGGGTCATGGCACAATCTGGTGCGGCAGAATAAGCGCCGCGTAAAGAGCCACCGCGCGCCCCGGACCAGCCGTGGACCACTTGGACCACAGTCCAGGAGCAAAAAACCTGCCGCCCCGTCCGGCGTCGGTTGGCGGGGTGACAGCAAGGGCCGGGCGCATGGTCATGGCCCGCGAGGATAGGCGCAGGCGGGGGTGTAGGAAAATGGTTTTGGGGGATCAGGCGGCGCCGTGCTGGCGCAGCCAATCGGCCAGTTCGACTTCGCTGAGCTCGCCAGCAGCAAGCGCCTGGATCGCAACGACCAGTTCGGCATCGCTGGCCTTGAGCGCAGCGCCATTGAGCATCAGGAATGTTTCCATCACCACCGCCGCAGTACGCTTGTTGCCATCGACAAAGGGATGGTTGCGCGCAATGCCAAAGCCATAGGCCGCAGCCAGCGCGGCAATATCGGGCTCGCCATAAAGCGCCAGATTGCGCGGCCGCGCCATCGCGCTGTCTAGCGCACCGGGATCGCGCACCCCGATCGGACCGCCATGCTCGGCCAGCTGCTCGCCATGCGCCGCCTCGGCCACCGTGGTGGCAATCCAGATCCAATTTTGCGCCATCTAGCCCCCCTCCCTGGAGGGAGGGGTTGGGGGTGGGTGTGCGGCGTTGGCGATGAAGCGCATGCGCTTGACCGTCGAACCCCCACCCCTCGAT
>CAZOSI010000046.1:0-19036 GCA_964582485.1 uncultured Novosphingobium sp. | reverse complement strand
GGACCGAAGGCGCGGGGCAGACCATTGGCGGAGTGATCTACCGCAGCTTTGTGCTGGGCGGATCGACTGTGCTGGTCAGCGGCGGCGGCACGGTGACAGTCGTGGCGACATTGCCGGTTGGGCTGGGCGGGCTTGATCCCTATGTCGGCAAGCCACCTCCCCTGCCCGGCGCAATTCCGGGCGCGGATCTTTCCAGCAATGTCTGGGTCGCCCGGACCTATGAACCGGGCACCGATTTCACCATCGACAGCGGCGAAACCTGGCTGTCGGACCCGGACACGCCGTTCGGCGTGCTCAACGGCCTGTTCTTCATCTATGACAACATCGCGTTCCGTAACGATGGCCTGATTTCGTATGATATGACCTTTGGCGGCCGGGTCATCGATATTGGCTTTGTTTACACGGTCACCAACAATGGTTCGCTCATCGCCCATAGCGATGGCGCCTGGATCGAGGCGATTTCGATCGGCCAACACGGCACCGTGCGCAACACCGGCATCATCGAAGTGATCGCGCGGGATTTTGCCTACGGCATCATCAACCCCGGCATCGACCGGGACTACGATCAGCAAGGCAACCCGATCGATCTCATTCCCAGTATCTACAACAGCGGGTCGATTTCGGTCACATCAAACGAATCCTATGCCGTTGCGATAAGCGCCGGCGGCGAAACCATTCTGAATCACGGGTCGATCACGGCGACAGGCGACGGCTATACCAGCGGCATTCGTGCAGGTGCCTCGCTGGCGACCTTCGAAAACACAGGTACGCTGAGCGCGACGCTGCGGAGCGGGGCCAGCGGCCAAACCCTCGGCCTCTGGGTGAACAATCTTTATTACGACAACAACCGACCGGTCACGACCATTGCCAACAGCGGCACGATATCGGCATCGGTCGCGATCCTGGTCAACGGCCAACCAAGCCAATTACCACCGCCATTCAGCCTCCCATTGGCGAACCTGCAGCTGACCAACACGAATATCATCAACGGCGATATCACTCTGACCGATACGCTCGATACGGTGGTCAACTCGGGCACCATCACCGGCACGGTCAGCCTCGGTGCGGGCAATGACAGCTTTGATGGGTCGCTCGGCACGGTGATCGGCCTGGTGCGCGGCGAGGCCGGCAACGACACGCTGACTGGCGGCGCGCTAGCGGACTGGTTCGATGGCGGCGCGGGCAACGATGCGATCCAGGGCGGCGGCGGAATCGATCGCGCAGTCTACGCCTCGGCGGATACCGGCGTCACCGTCGACCTGCGGATCACAGTGGCTCAGGATACTATCGGTGCCGGGATCGACACCCTGACGGCCATCGAGGAACTCAGCGGCTCGGCCTTTGTCGATACCCTGATTGGCAATGCGTTGACCAACCGCCTCGATGGCGGGGACGGCGACGATATCCTGACCGGCGGCGGCGGCGATGACCGGCTGATCGGCGGCGCAGGCCAGAACGATGTAGCAGTGTTCAGCGGCACGCGCGCGGACTACCTGATCGAAGAGGTCCAGATCGGCAGCGTCAGGCATTTCCGCGTCACCGCCCAAGGTTCGGCCGCGGCTGACGGTATCGACCTGCTGTCCGACATCGAAATCCTGCGTTTCACCGATCAGGACCTTCGGATCGGGAACTACCGGCCGGTGCTGGGTACGGCGGTTATGGCGGACCAGAGCGCGGGCGACGGGGCGCTTTTTTCCTACCAGATCCCCGCAGACGCGTTTTACGATGCCAACGGCGACGCTTTGACGCTGTCGCTGACCTTGGTCGATGGATCGCCGCTGCCCGGCTGGCTCAGCTTCAATGCCGCGACCCGGACCCTGTCAGGCACGCCGCCACTGGCGACGGTCGGCACCCAGATCGAGATCCGCGTTACCGCAACCGACAATGCACCGGGCGATCCAGGTTCGACAGTGTCTGACAGTTTCACATTGTCGGTCTTCCAGTCATCGGGGGCAGACATATTCGGCACTGCCGGGATTGATACGCTGGATGGGACCTTCCGCGCTGAGCGGATGTTCGGACTGGACGGGAACGATACCTTCACCGGCTCTGCCGGCGCTGACCTTTTAAGCGGCGGGTCCGGAACCGATACGGCGGACTATTCGCTGTCCATCGCCGCGGTTTCGGTCGATCTCGCCGGTGTCGGCAGTGGCGGCGATGCCGATGGCGATACCTGGGATTCGATTGAGGTCGTGCGCGGGTCGTTATTCGGCCACGATACGCTTCGCGGCAGCAACGGTGCCGAGACCTTGCTGGGCTTGGGCGGCAGCGACGATCTTTACGGCGGCGGCGGAGGCGATATTCTCGACGGCGGATCGGGCGCGAACTTCCTGTTCGGCGAAGCGGGCAACGACCGGCTGCTTTTGGGGTCCGAAACCGGCAGTCCGGGAAGTTGGTCCGTTTACGATGGCGGTGCGGACAGCGATACGCTGGTGGTGACCAGCACGGTCAGTACCTTCATGATAGATTACTATAACCTTGAAGCGATCGAGCTGGTTTCCGGCGCAGCCCTCACCCTGTCCGGCTATCAATTCAACAGCGGTTTCGCGGCCAATTCCACGATCAGCGGCACCGGCAATCTCACCGTCAATATGTCCGACGGCTATGCATTCTTCGCCACGCTGATGACCGTGGCGAGCACTGTTGCGTTGAATGTCAACGGCACCGCCGGGATCGACGTGATCAAGGCGTCGCTGACGGCTGCGATCACGATCAATGCCGGCGACGGAGCTGACCAGATCCGCGGCGGCAACCTGGCCGACACGATCCTGGGCGCCGACGGCAATGACAAGATCATGGGCCTGGGCGGCGCGGACCAGCTGACCGGCGGGCTTGGCGCAGACCAGTTCCGCTATCTATTCACCACCGACAGCGGGCTTGGCGCGGGCGCAGACCGGATTCTCGATTTCACCAATGGCTCAGACAAGCTCGACTTCCGGGTGCTCGATGCCGATCCCAATACGGCCGGGCGGCAGGCGCTCAGCTTTATCAGCAACGCTGCCTTTGCCACCAATGGCAGTGCCCAGGTCCGCTATGTCGATGTCGGCGGCGATACCCGGGTCGAAGTCGATCTCAACGGCGATGGCGCGGCGGATATGCACATCCTGCTGGTCGGCCACGCCGGGCAGGCGCTGAGCGGGACCGACTTTTTGCTTTGAGCGCGGCAGCGCCATGTTGAAGCGCTTGAGGTTGTACTTTCCAGCACCGCAGCGATGATGGGGGTGAGCGGCACTGCAGTTCACCGGTCAAATTTGGCTCGATTCTGGCGAGGAAGCCAGCTCGTGCCAAAGCGACCGATGCAAATTGGCCGCACAGAACGCGCTCAAAACTTCTGAATTCATAGGCCATGATTTGAATTGGCCTATTCGGATAATTGAGGTTAAACTCTGGCAAAGAATTTACCCAGGCAGCCCATTCAAAACAAATTTTTGGGGACAATCTTTGTACATTTCCAGCTTCGCAGTTCAATTTGGGAACGTAAATTTCGCCCAGATTTTGGGATCTTCGATAGATCTATTTATAACTGAAGGCGCCCCACTCGCTCCGGGTGGTGGATTTCCGGCAATTAGCGATGCGCAGGTTTCGCAGTTGGTTGCGCAGGGGCGCGCCGTGGTTGGCTACGTCAATGTCGCGGTAACCGATGATGCGCGCTATTATTGGAACCCGGCCTGGACCACCACCGGGCTTGACACCGGAACGCCAACGGCAGCCGCACCTGCCTGGTTGCAGGGAGGCATTCCACTCGATTTTGACGGTGTCCCGGGCACCGACGCGATGATTGTCAAATTCTGGAATCCGCAGTGGCAGCAGATTGTGATCGATCAGGCGGTGGCGCTGGTCCAGCGCGGCTACTCGGGCGTGTTTCTGGACGATACTGGTGCCTATTTCGCAGGCGGGCCCTCTGACGAGCAATCCATTCGCCTGCGTGCAACACAAATGGCCGAACTGGTAACGGCAGTCAGCGCGGCAATTCGGCAGATCAACCCCAACGCGGTCGTCGTAGTCAATGCCGATCCCTATCTCAGCACAAATGTGAGCCTTGACGCCCGCGGAGCAGCTGCGGCCGCAAGTTACCTCCAGGCGGTTGACGCCTTCGTCCTTGAAAACAAGACAGCGGAAGCGCTGGACTATGCCGCGTCGGTCCTGGCCAATGAGACTCGCCTGATCCTTGAATCCGATGGAAGCCCTGCCTATTCGTTTTTTGATTCCTGGCAGAGAGGTGTGCTTTATACTGACTCCAACAGCGGATACACTGCGTTCGGATCAACGGCCTATCCCGTCACAAGTGGCGATGATGAGATAAGCGGCGGCAGCGGACCCAACACGATCTCGGGACTCGGGGGCAACGACCTGCTCACAGGGCGCGGCGGGAATGACACTCTCGACGGCGGATCCGGGATCAACACGCTGCATGGCGACGAAGGCAATGACCTGTTGATAGTCGCTGCTGCGGGTAGCGGCAGCCATGTCGACGGTGGTTCCGGAACCGATCGTTTGGCAGTTTCAGGTGCTGTGAATCTCGGCACATTGGCCGGGATCGAGGCAATTGAATTGAACGCAGGCGCCATTCTTACCCTCACCGGCACACAATTCGATTCCGGTCTGGCGGTCAATTCGGCGATTACCGGTAGCGGCGCGCTGATCGTCAACATGAATGCGGGAACCAGTTTCTTCGCCACCCAGATGAGCTTTGCCGCCGGGATCGCGCTGACCGTAAACGGCACCAGCGGGATTGACGTCATTAAGGGCGCACTGGGCGCGGCGATGATCGCCAACGGCGGCGACGGGGCGGATCAGATCCGCACCGGCAACCTGGTCGACACGATCGATGGCGGTGCGGGGAATGATAAGATCATGGGCCTGGGCGGCGCGGACCAGCTGACCGGCGGGCTTGGCGCAGACCAGTTCCGCTATCTATTCACCACCGACAGCGGGCTTGGCGCGGGCGCAGACCGGATTCTCGATTTCACCAATGGCTCAGACAAGCTCGACTTCCGGGTGCTCGATGCCGATCCCAATACGGCCGGGCGGCAGGCGCTCAGCTTTATCAGCAACGCTGCCTTTGCCACCAATGGCAGTGCCCAGGTCCGCTATGTCGATGTCGGCGGCGATACCCGGGTCGAAGTCGATCTCAACGGCGATGGCGCGGCGGATATGCACATCCTGCTGGTCGGCCACGCCGGGCAGGCGCTGAGCGGGACCGACTTTTTGCTTTGATTCCATTCAGCCTGGCGCAGGCTGGGCGTGCTAGAACGGGACGCATGAAAAAGGTACCGATTCTCGCCTTCGCTGGGGCCATGCTTGTGCTATCCTTGCCCGTGATGGCCAAGCCCCCCGTGTTCGCCCCCGCTAGCCCGATTGCCTTCAGTTGTTCGCTGACCGGCGGAGAAAAGCTGCGCCCGCAACTAGATTCGGCGGCGGTCTGCGCGCTGTTCAAACGAAGAATTGAAGCCGAAATTGCACGGACAACCCGGCAAACCCTGAGCGCTCCGGCCCGTGGCCAATCGATCAAAATAGCGGTCAGGATTGTAGGGTCCCGGGAAGCTACTGCGACAACCAGCGTCCGGGCCAGAGGCAGGAATACCAACCTTCCGGAAATATCGCTTGATGTTATGGACAAAACGATCGGAATGCGCGATCTAGAAACATTGGCATCACAACTTTCTCGCACGATCTCACAGTTATAGAATCGGCGACCGTCACTTATAGAACAATGGGAGTTTCCATGGACCGCTTTGCCCCATTTGACCGGGTTGTGAGTGAAGACTCGCTGCTGGAACCGACTTATTCGAACCTCGCTACGATCGATTCCTTTGTAGTCCACAATGAAGGCTGCTCGTGCGCAGAATGCATGGCCGGCGGGCTCGACAAGGCGCCAGGCGGCGGAGGTCCTGATCTTGCCGATACTGTCCCCGGCGATACGACAACGACGGCAACCATCTCCCCGGGCAGTTTTGTGTCGGTTACGATCGATACTGCCGGCGATTCAGACTGGTTCGCGATCAGCCTGGTAGCAGGTCAGACCTATACGTTTTCAACGATTCTGGCCGGCACCCTGGGGGATTCGATCCTGACGCTGTACAGTTCGGCGGGCACCCCCTTGCTTGCCAATGATGACGCGAACAGCTCAAACCTTTTCTCCGAAATCACCTTTACTGCAACCAGCACCGGAACGTTTTACTTGGGGGTTGCCGGATATGACGTTGAAACCGGCACTGCTTTCCTGACTGTGACCGCGCCCGTTGCCGATGCGGTTGCCGCATCAAGTGCAACCACTTCCAGCCTGACGCTCGGATCCGCAGTCAACGGCACGATGGACGCAAATGGTGATCGCGATTGGTACGCGGTCACGCTGACGGCCGGCACATCCTATGTTTTCAGCACCAGCGCGACCGGTGGAGCCGACGTTGATACGACGCTGTCCCTGCGCAATGCCTCGGGATCGCTGCTGGCCTACAACGATGACAGCACCGGCACCTATTCGCGCGTGGTCTTCACGCCAACCACGACCGGAACCTACTACCTGGACGTCGGTGCCTGGGGCAATGCCGAGACCGGCGCTTATCGCGTGCTGGCCGATATCCGCCCACCGTTGCAGCTTTTTACCAATGACCAGATCGCCTTCCAGCTGACCAACACCTATTGGGGCGGAACCGCCCGGAGCTGGAATGTCGCGGCGGGCGGGACCATTACCGTCAACCTGCAGGCGCTGACTGTCGATGGCCAGTTTCTGGCCCGTCAGGCGCTGAACCTGTGGACCGACGCGACCGGGATCAACTTCAACGAAGTGACCACCGGCGGGCAGATCGTGTTCGACGACAACCAGGACGGTGCCTTCGCCAGCACAACCCGCGCCAACGGCTTCATCACCGGGGCCAACGTCAATGTGGCGACGACCTGGATTTCGACCTACGGCACGACGCTTCGGACATACAGCTTTCAGACCTATGTCCACGAAATCGGGCATGCCCTGGGTCTGGGCCATGGCGGCAATTACAACGGCAATGCCGATTACAACGTTGACGCGTCGTACCTCAACGATGCCTGGGCGACGACGATCATGTCGTACTTCGACCAGACCGAAAATACCTATTTCAACGGACTGGGCTTTACCCGGCAATTTTCGGTTTCACCGATGCTGGCGGACCTGATCGCTGTGACCAACCTCTATGGGGCAAACACCCTGACCCGGACCGGTGACACGGTCTATGGCTTCAACAACACCTCGGGTCGCGACATTTACCTCGCGGTCGTTGGGCAAGTGCAAATGAGCTACACGGTCGTCGATCACGGCGGCATCGATACGCTTGATTATTCGGGCTACGCGGATGTTCAGCGGATCGATCTCAATGCCGAATCCTTCTCCAACATTGGCGGCCGGGTCGGCAACGTTGCCATTGCGCGCGGTACGATAATCGAAAATGCGATCGGCGGCTCTGCTGCCGATGTCATGATCGGGAATGCCGCCGCCAATCAGCTTGATGGTCGCGCCGGGATCAACACCCTGTCGGGCAATGCCGGTAATGACCGGCTGCTGGTCGATGCCACGGGCTCTAACAGCAATGTCGATGGCGGGGCAGACACCGATACGCTGGTTGTTTCTGGTGCGGTCTCGCTGGGCACGGTTACCGCGATGGAGGCGATCGAGTTTGTCACCGGTGCGGTCCTGACGCTTACCGGAACCCAGTTCAGCAATGGCTTTGCGGCCAATTCGGTGATGGCCGGGACAGGAAGTCTGGTGGTCAACATGTCAGCCGGAATATTCTTCTTCGCCAGCCAGATGACCGTGGCGTCAACCGTTGCCACCACTGTCAACGGCACAACCGGAATTGACGTAATCAAGGCCGCGCTTGGCGGGGCCGTGACTATTAGCGGCGGGGATGAAGTCGATCAGATCCGTGGCAGCAACCAGAATGACACGATTGGCGGCGATGGCGGCAATGACAAGATCATGGGCTTGGCGGGTGCCGACAATCTGACCGGCGGTACGGGCGCGGACCAGTTCCGCTATCTGTTCGCCGCCGACAGCACGCTCGTCGCGCAGGACCGGATCCTCGATTTCACCACCGGCTCTGACAAGCTCGACTTCCGCACGCTTGATGCCGATCTGGTCGCTCCCGGTCGGCAGGCGATCAGCTTTATCGGAACAGCGGCCTTTGCAGTGAATGGCACGGCCCAGGCCCGCTATGTTGATAGCGGAGCCGACAAGCTGGTCCAGATCGACCTCAACGGCGATGGCGCGGCCGACATGCAGATCGTACTGGTCGGCCATGCCGGACAGGGCCTGTCGGGAACCGACTTCCTGTTCTGAGATTGCAGTAATCATTCCAATCCCGGCCGCACCTTTACCCAGGAGCGGTCGGGATTTTCTCTCGGGTATCGCTCGGCAGATCGTGTTGTTGGTCTATTGCCATCTCGACATGTTTGAAACAATGACGTATTTCCAGGCCATTGGCTTGGCCGTTGCTTGGCGCAAAGCCTAGTTGCGAACTTGAGGGCGTCGATGCCGCTTATCCCCGGTTACCCGATCGCACGGCCCACCACGGCGACCGTGACCGAATCAATCATCAACAGCCCGACTGTCACCCAGGTTCAGGGGGAGTATCGCTATGTCTATTCGGTAGACAGCGGTTCAACCTTGTACGCGGTCAATCTTCAAACCCTGTTCGACGCCTTCCCCTATACCTACACACCGCCGGGGTTCCCTACGCCTGTCACCACCGATGCCTTTTTCGACATCACGAACAACGGCACGATCTGGATGTCGCAGTTTCCCGCGCCGAACGCATATGGCGGGCGGTTCCTGGGACGCAACGTCGCCAACTTCACCAACAACGGCCTGGTGGTGATGGAGACGGTGGGCGAGATTGAGTTTGGCGCAACCCTGACCGCCTTTAACGACGGTCGCGGGAGGATGGATTCGTTCACCAACACCGGTTCGATCTACATCATCAACACCACAGCCAATTCCATTTCCGGTGCCACGCTGCTGACCTCGTACAACTACGACATGCAGGTCAGCAACAGCGGGCTGATTGCGATTCAGGCGCAGGGCGGACTGGCTTACGGGATCGGACTCGCCAACGGCGGCCACATCGTGAACAGCGCCACAGGCCAGATTCTGGTGGAAGGACTGGGTGCAGTAGGCGTCAGCAGCTCGTTCTCGATGGTTCCGATCGGGATTGAAAACTACGGGCGGATCGAGGTCAATTCGCTAAATAGCGAAGCGGCAGTGGCGGTGAAGATCTTCGCGGACGAGATCTATAATTACGCCGGCGGCATAATCATCGGCGACGTTTCGGTCTTCGGGTCGGGCCGCTTCGTCAATGCCGGGCAAGCGATTGGCGTCGTGCTGGGTTCGATCGACAACAATCTGGAGATCATCAATCAGGCAGGCGGTCAGATCCAGGGCAATGTCTTGCTGGGGGATGTCGATGACATCCTGACCAACCATGGCACCATCACCGGCTATGTCGCGATGGGTGCCGGAATGGACCTGGTCGACAATCGCGGCGGCGGGACAATCACCGGGATCACCGATCTGGGCCTGGGCAGCGATACCTATCACGGCGAAGCCGGGCAGGATCTGGTCGCCGGAGATTCAGGCAACGACACGATCTATGGCTATGCCGGCGAAGACCTGCTGATGGGCGGCTTTGGCAATGACACGCTGGAGGGCGGCAGCGGGGCTGACGGCCTCTATGGCGAATCTGGCAATGACATACTTGTCACCCAGGGTGCAGACAATGCCAACGGCGGGGCCGGCAACGACGAAGTGCGATTGGGCGATTATGCCTTCGCGTTCCTCGATGGCGCTGGCGGCTTCGATACTCTGGTCCTGGCGCAAGGGGCGCGGGTTTTCGATCTCAGCGCAGCGCTGTCTCTGGACCGGCTCACGGATTTCGAAGCAATCCGCCTGGTTGGCTCGCAGGAACTGGTCTTGCGCGAAACAGACGTTCAAGGCCTCAGCGGCGGCGATTATGAACTTGTCGTCACACTGACCGGCACCGACAAGCTGGACCTGGTCGGCGCCTGGACGGCCACCGGCCTCGTAACGCGCGGCGGCGTCAGCTATAGCGGATATACCCTTGGTGCCAGCACCGTGCTGGTCGCAGGTGGCGGGACAATTACTGTGATGGCGTCTGCGCCGGCAGGGGCCGTGGGCCTTGATGCCATTGCCGCCGGTGCTGCCGCACCCATGCCGGGGACGGGTGGCCTTACCCTCACTCCGTCGGTCCTGTTCGTGCAATATCTCGAGATCCGCGAGGATACCGTGATTGACGTGGGTGATACCTGGTACACCGTCGGAACCCTGCCCGCGCTTTGGAGCCAGATCGACGGGCCGCTGACCACGATCAACGGCACTCTGCACTCATACAATCTGGAATCCGCCCGTTCGCAAGCGATCTTGCATGGCAACCAACAGGCGGTAGTGGTCAATGGACACGTCGCGGCCTATTCGGAAGGTCCGCTGCTCGCGCAGATTCCGGACTATTTTCCCTCTACGCCAGAGGGTGCAAATGCGATCGTCCAGGCCAGCAGTGTGACCAACAACGGCTTGATCGAAGCGACGTCGCTGCTTGGCACGGCCAGCGCCGTTGGCATGACGGTGTTCTCGCCCTCAGCGGACGGAGGTCCGTTTGGCGAGGACATCCCCGCCACATTCCAGTATAACTCGATCGTTCCGACCGTGGTCAACACGTTCGTGATCCAGGCTGATTCGTCCGCGCGCCATGCCTTCGGGGTTTCGGGTACGCAAAGCTTTTCCAATGCGGCAGGCGCCGCGGTTCGGGCCACGGGTTACCTCGCCGCGGCTGCAGTCGTGGGCGAAGGCACCTTCACCAATCACGGCACGATCACGGCGCGAATCCATTATGGCGGTCCCGGCAACGCGTTTGGGATCGCCGTTACGAACAATGTTGAGCGCTCCGGCGGACATCTGATTACCAACACCGGGTCGATCACCGCGCAGTATGCGCTGTGGATTCAGGATGTTTACGGCAATCAGGGCTTTGCCCCGAATACGGTGAACCTCAACAACTCCGGTCTGCTCGCCGGGGCGATCCGTTCGGGCAACGGCAACGACGTGTTCGTCAATACCGGGACGATCACGGGCCTGGTCGAACTGCGCGACGGCAATGACAGCTTTGATGGCCAAAGCGGCATTCAATCGGGCGGGATCATGGGCGGCGCGGGCAACGACACCATCACCGGCGGCGTCTTGGCCGAATGGTTTGATGGCGGCCCTGGCAACGACATGCTGAACGGCGGCGGCGGGATCGACCGCGCCGTTTACGGATCGGCTGCGAGTGGGGTGACCGTCGACCTGCGGATCACGACCGCGCAGGACACCCTCGGCGCGGGCACCGATACCCTGACCGGGATCGAGGAACTGGGCGGCTCGGGCTTCAACGATGTGTTGACCGGCAACGATCTCGCCAACCTGCTCGATGGCGGCGATGGTGATGACCAGCTGACCGGCGGGCTCGGCGATGACCGGATCATCGGCGGCGCGGGCAGCGATACCGCTTTCTTTGCGGGCAGCCGCGCGGACTATTCGGTCTCTACCGAGATCATCGGCGGGCTAGTCTACACCCGCGTGGTCGGTCTGGGTGCCTTTGCCGGGCAGGGTACCGACAGCCTGACCATGGTCGAATTTGCCCAGTTTGCCGACCAGACGATCCAGCTTTCGACAAATCCCAACAACCGTCCGCTGCTGGGCCAGCCGACGATGACCGACCAGACGGTGCTCGATGGGCAGGCCTATAGCTACCAGATCCCGGCCACGTCATTCATCGATCCAGATGCCGGCGATGTGCTGACCCTCCGGGCTACCCTGGCTGATGGCTCGCCCCTGCCCGGCTGGCTGAGCTTCAACAGCGCAACCCGCACCTTCAGCGGCACTCCGCCGGTCGAAGCGATTGGCGCAGTGCTGACCGTGCGGGTCTATGCCACCGACAACAGTCCGTTCGATCCGGGCTATGAGATTTCCGACGACTTCGTCCTGACAATCAATCAGGCCCCCGGCGCAGACGTGAACGGGACCAGCGGCAACGATCAGCTGGTCGGCACATTCCGCAACGAAAGCCTGCTCGGGCTCGACGGCGACGACCTGCTGGTCGGCTCGACCGGTAACGACATGATGAACGGCGGCGGGGGCATCGACACGGTCGACTACAGCAGCGCAAGCGGGCCGATCACGGTGAATCTGGACATCGGCACCGCGAGCGGCGGCGGCATCGGTTCGGATCAGCTTACTGCGATCGAAGGCGCAATTGGTTCTGCCCATAACGACAACCTGACCGGTGATGGCAGCGCCAACCGCATCGATGGCTATCTCGGCAATGACACGATCTATGGCAATGGCGGCAACGACCAGCTTTTCGGCGGTCAGGGGGTCGATATGATCTCTGGCGGCGACGGCGATGACGTGTTTGTGATCTCTTCAATAAGCGAGATCGTGGCGGGCGAAATCTACGATGGTGGCGCCGGCTACGATATCTTGCGCTTCAATCCGACGCCAACGTTCGGAACGGTCGACCTGACCGGCGTCAGCCTGATTTCGATCGAGGAGATCCGGGGCGCGCTTTTCATTGGATTGCACCTGAATATCAGCCAGTTTTCCGGCTTGCAGACATTGGAGGCAAATCGGCTTTCCCTGAACAACGGCGGCTCGATCTCATTCGCGGGCATGCAGTTTTCTTCGCTGAGCATGGTTTCCTTGTCGGACAGTGCGACGTCAGTCGATTTCAGCCTGGCCTCGATCACCTCCATCTTCTCGCAGCTCAGCATCTATGGCGGTGCGGCGGGTGACGCGATTACCGGCAACAACACTCGCAGCAACGCGCTCTACGGCAACGCCGGGGATGACACGTTGATTGGCGGGGCGCAGGCCGACACGCTCTACGGCGGTAATGACAATGACAATCTTGTTGGTGGCGGTGGTGGAGACTCGCTCTACGGCGGAAATGGCAACGACGTGCTCGACGGCGGAACCGGCGCCAACTTGCTGTTCGGGGAAGGCGGCGATGATCGCCTGATTGTCGGCCTCGCCTCCACCGAGCAGATGATCGATGGCGGCGATGGGATCGACACGCTGGCTCTGACAGCCACTTATGCGCTGGTCGGCGAGATGGTGGGGATCGAGCGAATTGAGCTTGGTTCTTTTGGCCTGGCCATCAACGTCACCCGGATCAACGCCGGACTGGCCAGCAATGCCACGATCACCGGGACCGGCTATCTCGACATCACCATGTCCGCCGGACAGGCCCTGTTCCTGACACAGATGACCATCGCTTCGACCGTGGCGATCTCGGTCACGGGCACGACCGGCATCGACGTGATCAAGGGCTCGCTTACCGCCGCTATGACCGTCAGCACGGGTGACGGCACCGATCAGATCCGCACCAGCAACCTGGCCGACACGATCGACGGCGGTGCCGGCAATGACAAGATCATGGGCCTGAGCGGAGCCGACAACCTGACCGGCGGCACCGGTGCGGACCAGTTCCGCTACCTTTTCGCCGGTGACAGCACGCTGGCCGCGCAGGACCGGATCCTCGATTTCACCAGCGGCACCGACAAGCTCGACTTCCGCGTTCTCGATGCCGACCTTGTCGCGCCTGGGCGCCAGACGATCAGCTTCATCGGCACTGCAGCCTTTGCGGCGGGCGGCACCGCCCAGGCCCGCTATGTTGATAGCGGAGCCGACAAGCTGGTCCAGATCGACCTCAACGGCGATGGTGCGGCCGACATGCAGATCGTGCTGGTCGGTCATGCCGGACAAGCTCTGGCGGGGACCGACTTCCTGTTCTGAGCGCGGTCCTGCGCCGGAGTCATTCAGCCCTGTTGCAGGGATGAAAAGCATGGTAATTCAAACGGGCGGAGCTGTTTCCGGGCCCGTTGAAAGGCTGCACCGATGCCCGAAGCCATGACCGCGATCGAAGGCGATCCGCCCGTGCAGGCACCGGTTCCGGACCTGGCTGATACTGTCCCTGGCGATACCACCACAACTGCGGTGGTGCCGGTGGGCGGGGCCATAACCGTCGACATCGACGGCATGCTCGATCGCGACTGGTTCCGGGTCACGCTGCAGGCCGGGCAAAGTTATGTCTTCTCGACGATCATCTCGGGAACCCTCAGCGATACCCAGCTGCGGCTCTACAACACCGTCGGCAACTTTGTACGCAGCAACGACGATGCGGCAAGCGGCCTGACCTTTTCCGAAATCCGCTTCACCGCGCCGTCATCGGGCACCTATTTCATCGAAGTTTTCGGAACCGGCCTGCTGACCGGCACCACCACCCTCACCGTCACCGCCCCGACCGCTGACGCCATCGCCGGAACCACCGCGACGACGGGGGTACTTGCGCTCGGCACACCCATCGACAGCTCGATCAGCGCGACCGGCGATCATGACTGGTATGCCCTGACCCTGACCGCCGGCACGACCTATGTCCTCAACACCAGCGCGACCGGCGGATTTGATGCCGACACCACGCTTATGCTGCGCGACAACACCGGCGCGCTGCTGCGCTATAACGACGATACGGTCGGCACCTATTCGCAGATCGTCTTCACCGCCGGCTATTCGGGAACCTACTATCTCGATGTCGGAGCCTATGCGAATTCGGAAACGGGATCCTACCGGGTCCAGGCAGTCGTCGCCCCCGCGTTGACCGTTTATACCAACGACCAAATCGCCTATCAGCTGACCAACACCTATTGGGGCGGAACCACCCGCCACTTTGCGGTCAGTGCCGGAGATACGATCACTGTCAATCTGACCGGCCTGACCGCCGATGGCCAGACCCTGGCGCGTGAGGCGCTGGGGCTGTGGACCGATGCCACCGGCATCGTCTTTTCCGAAGTGGCGAGCGGCGGACAGATCGTATTCGATGACGATCAGGCCGATGCCTTTTCGACCACCACGCGGACCGGTGACATTATCACCGCAGCCACAGTCAACGTATCGACCGCCTGGCTGACCACATACGGCACCAGCCTGCGCAGCTACAGCTTCCAGACCTACGTTCACGAGATTGGCCACGCGCTTGGTCTGGGCCATGCTGGCAATTACAATGGCGAGGCATCCTTTCCGCTCAACGCCAGCTACCTAAACGATGCCTGGGTGACGACGGTGATGTCCTACTTTGACCAGGCCGAGAATTATTACTTCGCAGGCCAGGGCTTTACCCGCCAGTTCGCGGTCAGCCCGATGCTGGCCGACCTGATCGCGGTCGGCACCCTCTATGGCGGCGCCACCCAGACCCGCACCGGCAACACCACCTATGGCTTCGACAACAGTTCGGGCCGGGCAATCTATACCGCCGTCGCCGGACAGGCTGTGATGAGCTATACCATCATCGACAACGGCGGCATCGATACGCTGAACTATTCGCTCTATACCCAGAACCAGCGGATCGACCTCAATGCCGAGGCGTTCTCGAACATCGGCGGCGGGTTCGGCAATGTTTCGATCGCGCGCGGCACCCTGATCGAAAACGCGGTTGGCGGCAACGGCAACGATGTGCTGATCGGCAACGCTGCCGACAACACGTTGACGGGGCGTGGCGGGTTCAACCAGATTTATGGCGGCGGCGGAAGCGACACGATCAACGCCAATGGCAGCGATAGCGCCTTTGGCGAAGATGGCGACGATACTGTGTATATCACCGGCGGCGGTGGCGGCGGCAGCTTTGAAGGAGGAGCCGGAACCGACGTGCTGACCATCACCAGCAACGTCACGGGCCTCAGCGCATTGAGCGGATTCGAAAGCCTGGTGCTCTCCTCGAACTGGCTGACCTTGACCAGCACCCAGGTCGCCACCTGGCTGTCTGGCAGCATGCCGATAAGCGGCAGCGGTATCCTGTTCGTCGATATGGACCCCGATGTGCTGCTGTTTGGTTCAGCGCTGAATATTGCGCCAGGCTCAGGATTTCTGCTTTACGTCCGGGGTTCGGCCGGAATCGATGTGGTCAAGGCACCGTTCGAACTGGCAAGCTGGATTTTCGGCAATGAAGGCACCGACCAGCTGCGCGGCAGCAACCTTTCCGACCTGATCGATGGCGGTGACGGCAACGACAAGATCATGGGTCTGGCCGGCGGCGACAGTCTGTATGGCGGAGCCGGAAACGACCAGTTCCGCTACCTCTTTGCTACCGACAGCGTGGTCGATGCCAGCGACATGATCCAGGATTTCGTGATCGGCGAGGATCGGCTCGACTTTCGAGCGCTCGATGCCGATTTGCTGGCTCCGGGGCGGCAAACCCTTACGTTGATCGGCAACGCGGCGTTCAACATCAACGGCACCGCGCAGGTTCGCTATGCCGATGTCGATGCCGATCTGCTGGTCGAAGTCGACCTGAATGGGGATGGCGCTGCCGATATGCAGATCTGGCTGACCGGGCTGGCCGGACAAAGCCTGACCGGCACCGACTTCCTGTTCTGATCGATCCGCCGATCTTTTCCACAAGCGGTTCATTTACGGGCAAACTTGTTGCTGCCACAGTGAACTCAGGTCGCGCCTGGTTTTGAATCGTGGGGAGATTCGCGTGGCGTTTGGATTCAGGAATGGTGTTTCGCTGGCTGCGCTGGCCGTTTTGGCCCTGGGGACCGGCCCGGGGGCTGAAGTCCGGTTGGGCCTTGGCGATGGTCCGCAGCTGCGGCTCGCAATCACGCCAATCGGCATGGCCGAAGGAGCAACCAAAAAGAAGAAGACGGTCGCCAAAAAAAAGGTGGCCAGCAAATCGTCCGCCGCCAAACGCGTCTGCACGACCCGGAAGGTCAAGGGCAAGCTGGTCAAGAGCTGCAAGACTGTAGCGAACAAGCCTGTCCCTGCCGCGCCACAGCCCCCGGTGGTGGTGATCACCCGCGCGGCCGAACCGGCGCCGTTGCCATTGCCAATCGCCGCGCCCCCGGCTCCGGTCCCAGTGCCTCCGCTCCAGCCGGCCCGACCGCCCTATGTCGACCCCCCGGCTTCAGCCTTCCTGTGGATCGACATGGCCGACAGCCTGGCCGATGCGATCGGCGATGCCCCGCCGGACTATACCTTCCGCGTGGGTGGCAACGATTGCTGGGCCTGGCTGGCCCGCAGCGGCGAGACCCTGATCATCGAGTCGCGGCAAGGCCGGATCGTCCAGTACTATTATGAGCGCGGCGCACGCTGGCCTTACCTCGTCCGCGAAGACGGGCTCAGCTTTGCCTTCGATGACAATCAGTTGGTCCAGATCTATGACGAGCGCGGCCGCCTTTACACTGGATCGCTGAGCTGGGACCAGCAGCAGAGCGGAAATCGGCTGTGGGCGCGTGGCCGCGACCTGCTCTCAGCCTCGCGCCGCCAGCGCGAATGGAGCGGCGATGCTGCGGTGCTGTGGATGTCGGCCTTTGACAGCAACCGCTTTGGTTATGAATGGTCGAGCGGTTGGCGCGGCCAATGGCGCGGTGACTGGCGGCGGCGCGAAGACTGGCGCCGTTACCACGAGGCCCATGGCGGCAACCAGCCCCCCCGCGACCTTGATGGAGAGCGCCGTCGCCGCCGCGATTCCGCCTGGCGCTATGACGAATGGCGCCGCAGCGGCGCCCACGGAGCCCCGCCGCCGACCGCCAATCCGGTGGTTGCCAGCCCGTTGCCGGTCACCCCGGTTGCCCCGGCTCCGGCGCCGCCATCGCGTCGGCAGCCTCCGCCCGCACCTGCACCGGCCCCGGCGACGGTGCCGGCCCCAACACCGGCACCAATCGTTGACACCCCCGCCCCGCCTCCACCAGAGCCGGGTCCCCGGCCCGGTCGGCGCAATCCGCGCCCGATCACCGAGCCAGGGCCGCAGACCCCCGAAACCGTGTCCGACCAGCCGCTCCCGGAGCCCGATCCAGATCGGCCGCGCCCCCGCCCGCGTCCGCAAGGTGGCCCGCCGCCGCCGCCGCCGGTTGAAGTAAGGGTAACACCTCCTCCGCCACCTCCGATTCCGGTCGAGGTGGCCCCGCCGCCTCCGCCGCCTCCGGCTCCGGTCGAAGTGGCCCCGCCTCCTCCTCCTCCGCCGCCTCCGGCTCCGGTCGAAGTGGCCCCGCCTCCTCCTCCGCCGCCTCCGGCTCCGGTCGAAGTGGCCCCGTCGCCTCCTCCACCGCCTCCGGCTCCGGTTGAAGTGGCCCCGCCACCGCCGCCCCCGGCTCCTCCGCCTCCGCCTCCGCCGCCACCGCCGCCGGAGCCCCCTACTGAATCGCCGCGTGTGGATTCTGTCCGCGTGCAAGAGCCCTAGGCAAAACAGGCCCCTCAACGCGCCAGCAGGCGTCTGTAAGCCCAAACACCGCCCGCCCCATTGGGGGTCGGGCGGTGTTTTCGTTCGAAGAGCAGGGGCGTGATGGGGATCACGGACGAACAGCATTGATTCGCCCAACTGGTGCTGTGAGCTAACAGGAGGGACAAATGCCAACGCGCTACATGAGGCGGCTTAAGACCGGCGACTTCGAAGTTGAAGTAAGGCTCTATGGCCCGCTTTCTCCGGGTCAGAATCAGGGTGATGTTCCAGCCGTTGAACTTCTATTTGTCGATACCCGGATCGATGAAGTGCAAGACGGTGGCGAAGTGCAGTCGAAGATCCGTTCCGTCGCAGAATTGGAGCTCGAGGCCGGGCAGCAATATGTCCTTGGCTGGACAATGTGGGGTGCTCAGGGGGTCAAACTGGAACTCGCGCTGGACAAGCCCAATCCCCCACCAGCCGTCAAATTCAAAACCGTCGTTAAGGACGAGTTGCCGACGCCAGGGCTTGGCGTGGCCCATTCCCGCCGCACCCCTTCAGGACTTCTGTGGATCAACGCCAAGCACATCGAGGGATAGGGATATGATACGATCGAACTTCGCAAGGTCCGCCGCGGCACTCGGCGCGATCTGTTCACTGGCCAACGCCGGAGCGGCACTGGCCGAGAATTCCGGCCAGCCGCTCAGTCCGGAAAAGAGCTTAGAGGCAATTGACGAAAGTTTCACAACCACCAGCACCACCAGCGATGGAGGAAGGCTGCGACCATCGGCCAGAATAGTCGG
>CAZOSI010000045.1:18347-19172 GCA_964582485.1 uncultured Novosphingobium sp. | reverse complement strand
GCTGCAATCTGTAGTATCAGATTAAGGAGAATGCGCATGCCGCGTCCAATCACCCAAGGGCCATATCGGACATTCCGCCGCCTCAATCAGAATGAATCCTTTCTCGAATTTGAAGGATCCACAATCACCGTGGACCTCAAGGCCCGCACCAGCCCGAATGATCCCTGGATGCAGGAAGAACTGAAGTTGCGGGCGTTTATGAGGCTTGAGATTTTCCCGGCCTACATCAACAATCTGGGCACTCGAGAATTCCAATTCATAATTCGCGACTGGTGGCTGCACGGCAAGAGCGAAATGCTCAGCACTTTATTTTTCGGTGATCCCCGCGGAATGCACGTAAGCAAGATCAAGAAGCCAGGAAAAAAGGGGCCGGAGAATTGGTGCGACTATGTTCCGGCAGCGGTTACGTTCAGGGTATCGAACAACTACAACATTGATGTTGACGATACTGGTCATGGGCTAGGCGCATCTGAGCTGTTCGCTTCGCCGCGTGATCTCGATATCCGAAATTTGACCAGCCACCACACGCGGATATGGGATACGATAAAGGAACGGTCTGACGCGCCCAGTTACACGTTACCTGGAAATCGGATCTATTGGCAGGTCCTGTCGGCCGATGCGGCCAACGAACTGGGAATTATGACGTCCAAAGCTCGTGGGCCAGTAGTGCTCTTTCATAAGAAGCCGCCGGAGCGGACCACGGAACGCGGCATTGCCAAAACTGTTCCAACCTTCAGAGCAAGTGATTGCAGAGAGCGGGCCGACTTTTTGCTGGCGATTGGCGAAATCGGCGAGGATGGGCGGTTTTTCGCAACCACGCCATGG
>CAZOSI010000045.1:0-18337 GCA_964582485.1 uncultured Novosphingobium sp. | reverse complement strand
GGGGGCATGACGGCGGGCGCCTTGAAGCGCTGAGCGTTCAACAGCATGGAAACGTTACGCTATCACCGCATTTCAGGCCCATCAGCGATATCGAGATTCGTTGGGGGCTCGCCAAGGGTCTCGACTTGGATCGCCTGTCCAAGCAGTTGGGCAAAGCGGGGTCGATCTCCGGCTCGATCCGCATTGTCAGCCCTTCGCGCAGCCTAGGTACGGCCGAGCAAGGACCAGTGGGCGACGAGCCAATCGATTCGTGCGACTTCCCCGCAAGGATCACTTACGCAGTCAACTATAATATTGCGATCAATCGCGAGACATTTGTCGAGGATCAGGCCGGGATCGCAATCGCGATGGGCGCTCTGGAAATTCCTCCTCGCGATGTAACCGTTGCTTTTGACAAGCCGCACATTGGCCATGTCCTGCAAAAATATCTCGAATTCGGACCGGGCCATTGCACCGGCATGCATGAAATTCCTGAGCAAGAGTACGAGCATGGCGTTAATTTCTGCCGCTATTGGCGAACCGTGCCGCTCGACCCCACCGATTCACGCTGGGGAACCTTTGAGGATTTCGATCCGGACCGGGTCTATTGAGGCTTCAGGTCGCAGCCCGTGCGATCTTGATCGCAGGGGCAATCGTGTTGGCCGGGATCTCTTTGATCCCGGCCGCACTACGTCAGCTTCTACGCCCAGACCGGCCCCGTTGGGACGGCGCGATTGGCACTGCTCTTGCGAAGGCGTGCGAACGCGCCGGACCTGCTGCAATCAAGATTGCGCAGTTCATCTCGGCAAGGCGCGACCTCCTGCCAGAAGCAATGCTTGCAGAGCTCGCCAAACTTCAGGACCAGGTCGCCAGTCTGCCGCCGAAAACTGTCGAACGGTTGCTAGGTTTGGAATTCGGCGCTCCCGAAACTTGGCCGTTCAGGCTGGACTCTCTCTCTTCGATCGCAGCTGGCAGCGCCGCAGTTGTGCTAAGAGCAAAACTGGATGCCAGCCGGAACATTGCGATAAAGTTGATCCGGCCCGGCGTCGCCGAGGCGACTGCTATTGACCTGCAACTGTTAAGGTCCGGCGCGCGCTGGCTGTGCCATCTGCCGCAACTTTCTCACTGGCCACTGTTAGAGGGACTGGATCGCCTCAGCGAACCGATTCTGAGGCAATTCGACATGCGAACCGAAGCACAGTCGATCGAGCGCCTCTCAGCCAGCCTTTCACCAGGAGTACTGCTACCGCGCGTGTATCATGAGCTTTGCACCGCCAATGTCCTGGTGATGGAATACTGTCCTGCGGATTTTCGCATCACCGATCCTTCGCTTTCAGCTGACACATTCCGCAGTGCCAGCGAAGCGCTTTTGACTTCGCTGTATAGAATGATTTTTAGAGATGGCTTCGTGCATTGCGACCTCCACCCTGGCAACGTCGGCTGCCAAATCGACGCAACAGTTGTGTTGTACGATTGTGGAATTTGTGCCGAATTGGACCGTGATACCCGCCTGAATCTGATCGATCTGTTTGGAGCAGTGGTCGACCATAACGCAGAAAAAGCTGCTTGGGCCTTGCGCCAAAGCGGGACCTGTCTGGACGTTGACCTGAACCAAACGGTCTTGGTCGGTGAAATGCGCACATTGCTTGCACGCTGGAGCGGCCGTCCTGCCGGGGAATTCTCTGTTGCGGCCTTTGTTCGGGAGTTATTCGATATTCAGCGCAATCATGGAATTAAGGGTGCTCCGGGATTCACGTCCGCTATTCTTGCGCTTGTCGGCTTTGAAGGGTTGGTCCGGACAGGCCATCCCGAACTCGATTTTCAAGCCCAGGCTCGGCCCTATCTAACGTCAGGAGTGATTGTAACATTGCTTGGAAATCGCTGATCCTTCCAAATTCGCGCAGACTTCGGGCTGCAGCCACCCGCCACTGCTTTGACGAAGTACATATACCGAGTTGCTGGCCAACTCCCTTTACCCGATCTCGAGCCAGACCCCGCCAGAACCGCGCAAGGGGCTGCTGCGGCGCCTGCCGGGCAAACTACATTCGTCGAGCGCACTCTGTCTTACATCGACAATACAGCTTGCATCGCGCGGGCCACAGCCCCACATTGGCTGCAGTATTTCGCTGCTAGCACACGGAACAAACTGCCATGGCCACCACGCCGACCGGAACCGAAACCCCGACCCTGACCCTTACTCCGCCCGAACCTGTGCCGGTGATCCCAACCGAGAAGGCCGTTGGCCTGGTCCCGGTGGCGGCCGAAGCCAAGTCGAAGCTTGAGGAAAAGGTCGATGCTTTTGTTGCCGACCTGATCGCGTCGGATGCCAATTCGCCCGAATTCGGCAAGAAGGTCGATGCGATCACCAATATGGGCCGCAAGGAAATCATGGCGGCGGCGGGCATGTCGAATCGCTTTCTCGATCGGCCGATCCGGGCGATGGACAAGGATTCGGGCGTCGGCGCGAACCTGGCCGAACTGCGCAAGACCGTCGAATCGCTCGATCCCGGCAAGCAGGGCAAGCTTTCCAAGGGCCGCAAGTTCCTGGGGATCATTCCGTTCGGCAATTCGATGAAGCGCTATTTCCAGTCCTACGAGAGCGCCCAGGGCCACATCCAGGCGGTGCTTGGCCACCTCGGCTCGGGCAAGGATGAGCTGCTGATGGACAATGCCGCGATCGATGTCGAACGCCAAAAGCTGTGGGAAGCCATGGGCAACCTCGAACAGATGATCCACATCAGCCGCACGCTCGACGGCAAGCTGGAGGACAAGGCCGCCGATCTCGATGCGACCGACCCGGCCAAGGCCAAGGCGATCCGCGAAAGCGCGCTGTTCTATGTCCGCCAGCGGACCCAGGACCTGCTCACCCAGATGGCGGTGACGGTGCAGGGTTACCTCGCGCTCGATCTGGTTAAGAAGAACAACGTCGAACTGGTCAAGGGCGTCGACCGCGCCAGCACCACCACGGTTGCCGCGCTGCGCACTGCGGTGACTGTGTCGCAGGCGATGGCCAACCAGCGGCTGGTGCTGGAACAGGTCACCGCGCTCAACAGCACCACCGCTGGCCTGATCGATTCAACCGGACAGCTGCTGCGCGACCAGACCGGCAAGATCCACGAGATGGCGGCCTCATCCACAATCCCGCTCGAAACGCTGCAGCGTGCTTTCCAGAACATCTACGACACGATGGACAACATCGACACCTTCAAGGTCAAAGCGCTGGAAAGCATGAAGCAGACCGTGACCACGCTGACCGCCGAAGTCGAAAAGTCCAAGGGCTACATCGCCCGGGCCGAAGGGGCCAACCAGGCCCAGATCGCCGGAGAAGCGCCCAGCCTGCTGAGCCTGGAGGGCTGACTTGGCTGGCGAATCGCACAGCAGCGACCAGATCATCGGCGCCGCGCGGCGCACGCTGGTCGATCAGCGCGCCGGCGGACGGCGGCGCTCAATCGGCCGCGGCGCGGCGCAGATCCGAGCGGGGCATTACTGGCGCAAGTTCCGCAATATCGCGGTCGCCGGCGTGGCAATCTGGTTGGGCCTTGGCATTGTTGGATCGATCATCGACGGGATCGGCTTTACCGGGCTGATGCTGGGCGCAGCAGCGACTGCGGGGGCGGTGTTCCTGCTCGGCAAGTATCCGCGCTTCAAGATGCCGGAGCGAGCCGATCTCGATCCTGGCGATACCAATGTCCGCGCGCTGGTCGGACGGACCGAGCTGTGGCTTGAAACCCAGCGCCGCGCCTTGCCCCCGCCGGCGGTGCAGCTGGTTGATCAGATCGGGCTGCAGCTCGATGGACTGGCGGCGCAGCTGGTCGATGTTGACCAGGCCCACCCCAAGGCCGCCGAAGTGCGCAAGCTGGTGGGTGACCACTTGCCCAACGTGATCGACGGCTATCGCAAGATCCCCGAGGCGATGCGCTATGAGGAGCGGGCCGGATCGACTCCCAACCAGCAGTTCATCGGCGGGCTTGAGCGGATCAGCGACGAAATCGATTCGATCACCCGCCAGCTGGCCGCGGGAGCGATCGACAACCTGGCGATCACCACCCGCTATCTCGACTACAAATACGGCGACGCGATCGACGCAGCCGGGGAGAAGAACTGATGCGTGTGCCGATCCCGCACAAGCTGGGCAAAGACGAAGCCCGCCGCCGGCTCAAGGAACGCAGCGGCGAGGCCGGCAAGATGTTCCCAGGCGGGGCAGACGTGGCGATCGACTGGCCCAGCGAAGACCGCATGACCATGCAGGTCAGCGCGATGGGCCAGAACGTCAACACGCTGGTCGATATCGAGGACGAGGCGATCATCTTCCAGCTCGATCTGCCCCCGGCCCTGTCGTTCGTTGAACCGATGATCCGCGGCGTGATCGCGGAAAAAGGGCAGAAGCTGCTGAAGTAGGCTTTTGCTTTTCGGAAACTCTACAATTCCAGATACATCCGCGGAATCCGCAGCTGTTGCGCGGCAATCTGGGTTTCGCGCAGGAACAGCACCAGCGCCCACATCAGCAGCGCGACGGCGATCAGGAAGGTCGCCGCGGCGATCCGCTGGAGATTGAGCGCGACCAGTTCCTCAAGAAACAGCACCGCCACGGTGGTGCCGATGAACAGGCCGCTGACCACCATCAGGCGGATCGCCCGGGTGATCAGACTGATCCGCCGGTCGATCATGCGGATTTCGGCGACAACCTCGTCATGGTCGGAACCTTCGGTGGACATGTGTTGTTCTTGCAGGTGCCGCGACCGGTCAACCACCCGGCCGAGCCGGCTAGACAGCAGGTTGAGGATGTTGCCGATGGCCACCAGCACGAAAACCGGGGCGAGCGCGAGCTGGATGGTCTGGGCGATCATGGCCCCTGTCTAAACGTGCAGGCCGGGTGTGCAAAGCCGCCTGCAATCCTATGTTCAGTTCCAAACAGCCAAAGGGCAATCCATGAACCGCAAAATCCTGTTCCCCGCCCTCGCCGTCGCCGCGTTTGCCCTGTCGGGCTGTGCCACGGTCTTTTCCAAGCATCCGGTCGGTAACAGTGCCGTGCCGCAGCCGGCCAAGTCGGTTGAGCTCAGCCGTTATCTCGGCAAATGGTACGAGCTGGCCCGCTATGAGCAGGGCTTTCAGAAGGACTGCGAAGGGGTAACCGCCGACTATGCCCTGCGCGAGGACGGGATGATCTCGGTCCTCAACCGTTGCCGCAAACCCGATGGCAAGATCAGCGACGCCAAGGGCCGCGCCAAGATCGTCGATCCCGCCACCAATGCCAAGCTCAAGGTCAGCTTCTTTGGGCCGTTCTTTGGCGATTACTGGGTGCTGGACCGGGCCGACGATTATTCATGGGCCATCGTCGGCGAGCCTTCGGGCCGCTACCTGTGGATCCTCAGCCGCGATGCCAATCCCGGGCAGGCCAGGCTCGACAAGTTGATCGGACGGGCCAGGGCGCTGGGCTATGACACTTCCATGCTGCGGATTACCCAGCAGCCGTAAGGCTTCTCAGAAGAAGAACTTCTGCTGCCAGTAGAAAGTCGAGGTTACCGGTTCGCCCGCGGCGTTGGTCGCAGGTTTGAACCGCAATTTTTCCTGCGCGAGGACGCAGGCGATCGCGTCGGTATCGGGAAACCCGCTCGACTTGTAGACCCGGCAGCCGGTCGCGCGGCCGCTTGGGCTGATCGTCAGCGCCAGAATCACCGCCTTGCCGATCCGTGCCTCACGCCCGCCCGGAGGCACCGGGAAATCGCGCGCGTTGTTGATCTGGCCGCCGATGTGCTGGGCCTTGCTGGCAAGGCCGCCGCCCTGGCCCGACCCGCTGCCGCCGGCACCCGGCCCGCTTCCGGTTCCGCCTGCACCGGTGCCGCTGCCCTGGCTGGTCGCGCCGGAATTGACCGCGCTGCCGGTTGAACTGGCCTTGGGTGCCGGTGCCTTTGCGATTGCTACCTTGGGTTCGGGCGCCTTGGTCGGCGCAGGTACCGCCTGCTTGCCGGCCGCGCCCTGATCGCCCGCAGCCTTCGGCTTTTCGGCGGGAGGTGGCGGTGGCGGCGCGGTGATCGTGACGGTGAAGGTCGAAAGCACCTTGTCCGCCACCTTTGCGGTGAAGTCCGGCGCGAAGGCGCGGATCAGGCCAAGGATCACCAGCAAGTGCAGCAAGGCGACAAACAGGATCACGCCCAGCTTGGTCCGCGCCGGCGGTTCCGGGTTAAAGTCGTCCTGGTCCAGCACGTCCATTGCCCTTGTATGGCAAAGGCTTGGGGCAAGGGCAATCACCTGGCTTCCCAGTCGCGCCGGTTGCGACTAGGGGATAATGCATGGCCGGGGGTCGCAGCCTTGAACCGATGCAATTTTCACGCCGCAGCCTGCTCGGCGCGGCAGCACTGACCGGCCTGGGGCTAAGCGGTCTGTCCGGCTGTTCCGGCGAGGATCAGCAGCTGTCGCTGGCAATCTGGCGCGATTATCTTGGTGAGACGACGCTCGACGATTTCCGCAAGGCCGCCGGAATCGAAGTTGCAGTCTCGACCTTTGCCGACAATGCCGAACTTTACGCCCGGCTCAAATCGGGTGTGGCGGGCTATGACCTGGTGGTCCCTTCCAGCCATTGGGTCGAGCGGATGGTGCGCGAAGGCATGCTGATGCAGATCAGCCATTGCCGCCTGCCCAATCTTGCCAACCTTGAGGCGCCATTCGCCAATCTGCCTTACGATCCCGGGAATGCCCATTCGGTGCCCTATACCTGGCTCGCACTGGGGATCGGCTATCGCAAGTCACGGGTGCCGCGCCCGCCGTTGGGGTGGAAGGACCTGCTTACTGCGCCGTTGCCCTCCGCGCGGATTGCCTTGCCGGCCGATCCAGCGTTGCTGTTCCGGATCGCCGCCAAGGCGCTGGGCATTTCCGCCAACCTGTTCAATCCGGACCGGCTCAAGGCAGCCGAAGCACTGCTGGCCAGCGCTCTGCCCAAGGTGAAAACTCTGCACCGCGATGGCGGACAGGACTTGCTGCTAAAGGGCGAGGCCGATCTGGTCGTCGCCTGGAATGGCGATCTGGTGCAGGTTGCGCTGGAAGATCCCGACATCGCCTTTGTCGTTCCGCAGGAAGGCGCGCTGCTGTCTTGCGATTGCCTGTGCATCCCGGCCGATGCGCGCCGCCCCGGCAATGCCCACCAGCTGATCGATTTTCTGCTTGGCGCAGAGGCCGGCGCGGGGGTGGCGGGGCATATCTGGTTTCCCAGCCCCAACGAGGCAGCCCGCGCGCTGCTGCCAGCCGAATACCGCGCCAATCCGGTGCTTTATCCGACCAACCGGCCCAAAGGGACCAGCGAATTCATCGGTGACAATCCGGGGATCGACGCGCAGTTCAGCGCCGCGATGCAGCGGATCGCGCCGGGACGTTAGGCCCCGTCTAACCCTTGTAGAGTTCCGGGTAAGTCGCCTTCAGCTTGCGCAGCTTGGGCAGGTCCCAGCGCACGATATAAGGATGGCGAGGGTTCTTCTTCATGAAGTCCTGATGATAGCTTTCCGCCGGATAGAACGCCCCGCCTTCGATCCGGGTAACGATCCGCCCGCGAAAGCTGGGTTTGGCGTTAAGCCTGGCGATAAAGCTCTGAGCGAAGGCGCGCTGGGCCGGAGTCTGCGGAAAGATCGCACTGCGATAGCTCGGCCCTTCGTCGGGCTCCTGCCGGTTAAGCTGGGTCGGATCGTGCGCGACCACGAAGTAGATCGAGAGGATCTGGGTCAGGCTGACCCGATCGGGATCGAAGGTGACGCGGATCGCTTCGGCGTGGCCGGTCTTTTCGCTTGAAACCTGATCATAGCTCGCGGTCGCTGCAGTGCCGCCGGCATAGCCCGAGACCACGCTGGTCACGCCCTTCACGTGCTCGAAAGTGCCCTCCATCCCCCAGAAGCAGCCCCCGGCGAGGACGATGGTTTCGCTGCGGGCCTGGGCCAGGCCGGGCATTGCGAAGGTCAGGGTGGCGGTCAGGATCAGGATCGGTCGGGCTATCATCGGCGGTGCTCCTTCGATGGCTGGTTCGCTCAGGTGCCGCAGTAGGTTACATGGGCGGGTGAACCTTCGGGCGCACCATGGGCATAGCGCTCCATCCCGTCACGCTGGACGAAGAGGTTGGTGACCAGCTCCAGCAGTTCCTGAAATGGAGTCATGTTTCCGGCTTCAGCCGCCCGCAATGCCGTATCGGTCAAGTGGTTGCGCGGGACATAGACCGGATTGACCGCGTCCATCACCGCCCGGCGCTCATCCGCCGCCAGCGGTTCGCGCGCCAGCCGCACCTGCCAGGCTTCCCACCACTCGCGCAGCGCCTCGGGATCGGTGCATTCCGCGCCGACTGCGCCATAGCCTTCGCTGAGCGAGGCCGACAGCGCGCGGAACAGCCGGGTGAAGTCCGCCCCCTGCCTTTCAAGCGCGGCGAACAGCGCCTGCCCCAGCGCAAGATCGTCATCCGCGGCCGTGGCCAGCCCCAGCTTGGCGCGCAATCCAGCGGTCCAGTGGCGCTCATAGCGCTCGGCCCAGTTCTCCAGCATTACCCGTGCAGCCTCGTTGTCGGCCTCGTCGACCGCGACGATCGCCTCGATCAGCGCCGAGGCCAGCCGGTAGAGGTTCCAGCGGCAGACCACCGGCTGGTTGCCGAAGGCATAGCGGCCGTTGTGATCGATCGAACTGAACACCTGCGTGGCTGAATAGGCATCGAGGAAAGCGCAGGGGCCGTAATCGATCGTCTCGCCGCTGATCGTCACATTGTCGGTATTCATCACCCCATGAACGAAACCGAGATTCATCCACTTCGCGACCAACTGCGCCTGCACTTCGCACACCGCGTCGAGCAGCGCCAGCGGGCGGTTTCGCTCACCAAGGCGTTCAGGGAAGTGGCGCTGCAACGCATAGTCGGCCAGTTGCTCCACCGCCTCGCGGCCCTTGTGCGCGGCGGCCCATTCGAAGGTGCCGACCCGCAGGTGGCTGGCAGCGACACGGGTCAGCACCGCCCCCGGCTGCGGGGTTTCGCGCCAGATTCCCTCGCCGGTCAGGACCACGGCGAGGCTGCGGGTGGTCGGTACGCCCAACGCGGCCATCGCTTCGGACATCAGGAATTCGCGCAGCGCCGCGCTCAGCGTGCTCTTGCCATCGGCCTGGCGTGAGAACGGGGTCGGGCCGGAACCCTTGAATTGCAGGTCGACCCGCGCACCATCGGGCCGCAGCACTTCGCCCAGCAGCAGGGCCCGGCCATCGCCGAGTTGCGGATTGAAATGGCCGAACTGGTGCCCGGCATAGGCCAAGGCGACCGGCTGCGAGCCCGGCACAGCCTCCGCCCCGGAAAACCACCGGGCGTACTGCTCGGGCTCTGCCTCCGGCAGGCCCAGCGCCGCAGCGAGCGGGGCATTCCACAGCGCCAGCCGCGGCGCCGGCGGCTCGGCGGCCTGCCAGGGGACGTAGAAACCCTCCAGCGCGCGCGCCAGGCTATGGTCGAAGTTCAGCATCAGCTGGCAATCTTCTCCAGCGACAGCGCGTTGATGCAATAGCGCAGCCCGGTCGGCTCCGGCCCGTCGGGGAAGACGTGGCCCAGGTGCGCGTCGCAGACATTGCAGGTCACTTCGACCCGGACCATCCCGTGGCTGTTATCGGCATGATAGCCGACCACGCCGTCCGCCACCGGCGCGCCAAAGCTGGGCCAGCCGGTGCCGCTTTCGAACTTGGACGAACTGTCGAACAGTTCGGTCGCGCAGCAGGCGCAGGCGTAAAGCCCGGGCTGGAACAGGCTGCACATCTGGCTGGAAAAGGGCCGCTCGGTTCCGGCCTGCCGGGCCACCGCGAACTGATCGGGGGTCAGCTGCGCACGCCATTCTTCGTCCGACTTCTCGACCCGGCGCGGCGGCGGGTTGGCGGCGCCTTGCGCCAGGGCAATTACTTCACGCCAGTCCATGGCAGATCTCCTCAGGCATTTCGCAGGCAGGTTCGCGGAAACGGAACCGGTCGTTACAGCTCAGACTACGCCTCTGGCGGCAAGCTCGGCCAGTTCCTTTTCGGTCAGGCCCAGCCGCTCGCCATAGACTTCGGCATTGTGCTCGCCCGGATGCAAGGGCGCACGGCGGGCAATGGCCGAAGGCGTTTCCGACAATTTGGGCATCGGCGCCTGCATCTTCAAGGAACCGTGAACGGGATGGTCGATGCTGGCGATCGCCTGCCGCGCGGCAAAGTGCGGATCGGACAGCATCTCCTTGCCGGTATAGACCCGCCCCGCCGGAACCGAATGTTCGATCATCAGCGCTTCAAGCTGGTCGATCGTCATGGTCCGGGTCCAGGCATTGATCAGATCATCCAGCTCGTGCTGCCGCTCGCCCCGGGCGACGTGGGTGGCATAGCGCGGATCGGCGGCCAGCTCGGGCCGGCCCATTGCCGCGCAGAGCCGGGCGAAGATCGTATCGCCATTGCCGCCGATCATGTATTCGCCGTCCTGGCAGGAATAGACGTTGCTCGGCGCGATCCCCGGCAGGATCGAGCCGGAACGCTGCCGCACCAGCCCCATCAGGTCATATTCGGGCACAACGCTTTCCATCACCTGCAGCACCGCCTCGTACAGCGCGGAATCGACCACCTGGCCTTTCCCGCTGGCCTCGCGGGCATGCAGCGCGGCGAGCGCGCCCATGCAGCCATAGCTTGCCGCCAGGGTATCACCGATCGACACGCCCATCCGGCTCGGGGGCCGATCCGGATCGCCGACGATTCCCCGCCAGCCGCCCATCGCCTCACCGACCCCGCCATAGCCGGCACGGCTGGCATAGGGCCCGGTCTGGCCATAGCCACTCATCCGCACCACGATCAGCCGGGGATTGATCGCGTGGAGGTCGGCCGGGCCGAGTCCCCATTTTTCTACCGTGCCGGGCTTGAAATTCTCGATCATGATATCGGCATCGGCCAGCATCCGCCGCGCCAGGTCCTGCCCTTCGGCGACGCGCAGGTTGGCGGTGACCGAGCGCTTGTTGCGGCCGATCACTTCCCACCAGACCTTGTGTGTCCCATTGCCCCAGGTCCGCATCGGATCACCCGCGCCGGGCGGTTCGATCTTGATCACGTCGGCGCCCATGTCGCCCAGCAGTTGCCCGCAAAACGGCCCGGCGATCAGCTGGCCCAGCTCGATCACCTTCACCCCTGTCAACGCCCCGCTCATTTCGCGCCAGCCTTTGCGAGCATCGACGGCATCTCCTTGCCCATTACTACGCCCAGCCAGCGCGCGGTTTCGACAAGTCCGGCCAGGTCGAGCCCGGTCTGAACGCCCGAACGTTCCAGCATGTACACAACATCCTCACTTGCCACATTGCCCGCCGCGCCGGGGGCAAAGGGACAGCCGCCCAGCCCGCCGATCGATCCATCCACCACGCTTGCCCCGGCTTCCACCGCCGCCCAGACATTGGCGATCCCGGTGCCCCGGGTGTTGTGGAAATGAACCCGCACTGGCAGCGGCGCCACCGCCTCGCGCACCGCCGCAACCAACGCGGCCACCTCGGCCGGAACCGCCACCCCGATCGTATCGGCCAGCGCGATCTCGACCGGCCCGGCCTCGGCCAGCCGCCGCGCCATCGCCACCACATGCGCCGGATCGACCGCGCCAGTGAACGGACAGCCAAAGGCCGTCGCGATGGTAACCTGCGCGGCAATTCCCGCAGTCCGGGCCATGCCAAAAATCCGCGCCGCGACCTCAACCGATTGCCCCGAATCCTGCCCCTGGTTGCGGATTCCGAACGGATCGGAAGCCACCGCCACCGCGCCGAGCTGATCGAGCCCAGCATCCAACGCGCGCTGCGCTCCGCGTTCATTGAGCACCAGCCCGATCCGGGTCAAGCCCTCGGGCCGACCGAGCGCCGCGACTACCGCTTCGGCATCGGCCATCTGCGGCACCTTCGTGGGGTTGACGAAACTCGCCACCTCAATCCGCCGCACGCCCGCCGCAATCGCCCGGCGGATCAGCTCGACCTTGTTGGCAGTCGACACCAGCTCGGCCTCGTTCTGCAGCCCGTCGCGCGGGCCGACCTCGACGAATTCGATGGCGGAAGGCAGGCTCATCCCTGTGCCATCACCCAGTCGCGAACCAGTTCGGCGGCCTGCTGGGCCAGGCTCGGCTGGCCAAAGTAATAGTGGTTGGCCCCTTCGATCAGGTGACGATCTATCGGGCAATCCTTTGCCGCCGCCATCAGCCGCGCGGCATGGCTGGGGGTGCAGGCATCATCAGCGCCATTCTCGATCACCAGCATCGGCACCTTGATCCTTGCCGCGCATTTCAGACCATCGGCGTTGCTGTCATCATAGGACCACTGCGACAGCCAAGAGCGCAGCGTGGTGAACCGGGCCAGCCCGACCGGCCCGTCGTTGACCACCGCCGGATCGCCCAGCATGCACCAGTTCGGCTTGCGCTGGTTGGGATCGACCAGCGGATCGACCCAGCGCGGATCGCCCATCGTGCCCTGAACGGTGAAGCAGCGCTCATGATTGTCCAGCCCGCGCGCTTTCAGATCGGCCAGCTGGTCCTTGACCCAGGCGGTGATCCGCCGGTTGCGGGCGATCTGGCGGGCCCGGTATTCCGCCACAAACTCGGCCGAGAACGGCGGCTTTGGCCCATCCGGCGCGAACAGGTTCCATTCCGGATTGCGATCGAACGGGCGGCTTTCGTCCTCGATCGAGGCGTCCATCCACTCGGTCAGCGTCAGGTTGCGCGAAAGGTGCGCGGCCAGCAGCAGCACGCCGTCCGCCGGCACGAACTTCGCCGCGACCAGATCATAGGGATCGCCCGCCGGGGTCTGGGTGACCCGCGGGTCCTGCGCCTCGGCCTGATAGAACAGGCTCTGCGCGCCCCCGCCCGACCAGCCGCCAAGATAGACCTTGGCATAGCCCAGCCGCTCTTTAGCGTCGCGGATTACCGCGGCGAAATCCATCGTCGCGCGCTCCATGATCAGCGCGGTATCGTTGCCGCGATAGCGGGTGTTGGCATAGATCGTGTGGACGCCCATCTTGGCCAGCATCGTCACCAGCGGCAGCCACGATCCCCCGCCGATCGGATGCGAGAAGATCACCACCCGGTCCGACGGCTCGGCCGGCTTCAGGTGCATCGCTTCAACCACCACCTGGCCGATTGCCCCGCCGTAGGTGTCCTTGAAGGCGCTGACTTCCTCGAAGGCCACCAGATAGGGAATCCGTTCAAACCGTGCCGCCACTGCGCTGCTCCTCCCCTGCCCAACGCAGGACCGCGCCTATCGTTGCACCGATTTCAAGCTGCGGCAACGGCGGCCTTGGCGGGCTCAGCAGGCAAACCCTGTGTTATATCTGGAAATCGGGACTCCGCCAGGCGGGACGGCACGAGCCCGCAAGGCCAGCCCTTAGGGCTACTGCAGCTGGCTGCGGAACGCGACCGTAAAACTTGGCGGAGACCCACTTGATCCGGCCATGACACCCTTGGGATTGATGCAGACGAACCTGACCGCCGGATCATAGGCCGAGGTCGGGGTATAGTTGCAGCTCGCGAAGCTGGTTGGCGCGGTGGCGCTGTTCGAAAAGCGGATATCGCTGCTCGGGGTCAAGGTCAGGCCGCTGGAGGGCGTGCCCTGCACGAAGGTCGGCGACGCGGCCGTGCCAACCCGGATTTGTGCCGGCAAGACATCAACAATGAAAAGGCTGTTATTGTCGACCGTGCTGGGCCCGGTGTTCTGGATCGTGATCGAATAGACTATTTGCGCGCCTGGGATCGCCTTCGGGTTGACCGATCCGTTGACCGGGTCGGAGGCCACCATCGACGCCTTGCTCGTAACGATCGTGGCATTCAGCGTACGCTTGGTATTTGTTATGGTGCAAGAAATCACATCGCCCATCTGCGGCGTGATACTTCCACCCGGTGTTGTTGGCAGGACGGTCGTGGAAGAACTGGCTGCATTGGTGCAAGCCATCGTCGCCGTATATTGGGTCAGGCTAGTGGCACCAGACGGCGCTTCTGACAGCGAATAGACCGTACCGGCCGTCGCCTGGTATTGCGGGGTAGAGCCCGTCGCGACGGTTGCACCGGAACCAGTTGTCGTGGTCGTGGCCACCACGGTCGAGCCCGAGGCGATATTCATTACGAACTGATCGTTGGCGAACTGACGACCGGTCGCAGCCAGAGCCTTGGTGAGCTTCAGGTGAGGAAACGGGGTTTCTTTGAACGTGCACAACACGTTGTCGCCAAATTGCAGTGACCCGAAGTTGTAGGAAGTAGTCAGGACGTTCGTTGGCAAAGCCGTCGATGATCCCGAGGTGCTATTGGTACAGGTCAGGCTGGATCGGTAGTGACTTATCGTGTTGAGACTGCCTCCCGCCATAGTCTGGCTGAGCGTAAGTGGAATCGCTGCAGAGCTCGACAGCGATGCTGCAGTAAAGGGTCCCAGTCCGGTTCCGGTCGAAGTGCCGCTTGCCAAAGTCGAACCTGTCGTGGTTGCTTTGATGGCAAAGCTGAACTGATCGGTCGGATCGGCGCGGGCCGAGACAATCGTCGTGTTGAGCCGGATCGAAGCGAACCGGACCGCAAACATCGTCCCTTGCAAGCCGCCGCCGACCAATGTCGTGGTAACCTGGGTGGGATTGGTCGAACCGACCACAAAGGCGCCGACCGATCCTGGGGCCCCGGTTTCGGTGAAGGTAGTGGTCCCCACCCCTGTACTGGTCGGGTACGTCGAACCACTGGTCGGTCCGGCCTGATCGAGGAGTTGCCAGGCGCCGCCATTGGTCTGAAACTTCAACGATTCTCCCTCGTTGCTCGATTCGCCATCAGCCCCGACCAACATGTAGTTGGTAATGCTGCCCGATGATGGCGGCGTCAGGACAATTGAACTGATGGTAATGACAGTGGTTCCGGCGGCGGTCTGATAGAGGATCGGGCGACCGCCTATTCCCAGGAAGGCGGTGTTGCCAATGGCCGAGCCAGACCAGGAAGGCGACGCCGCCCCGGTCAGGGCAGAACCGCTAACCTTCAAGTTGAAGGTCATCACAGTTCCGTCGCTGAGTGAATAGGAAAAATTCTGGCCACTGGCGGACCGTGCGGTCGTGTTGTTGTAGCCAGTGAAGTCCAGCCAGCAGTAGGTCTGCCAGTTGGATGGACCCGTCGTCCCTTGAGCCGTCGCATAGAAGCAGGAAGCCGCCTGCGCAGGGCTCGCGAAGAAGATCGACGCGCAAAGGGCCAGCAGTTTCAGTACCTGCGTGACAACCCGCGAACGCATTGATCTTCCAAACCCACTCCAGCCGGTAGGTCGGGACAATACCTAGAAGGTCTTGTTACTCTGTTAACGATATGCTCGCGGCGCACGGGTCATACTTGCCCACGAGATTGTCGCAGTTCAGACAGATGTTGCACCTCTGGACGAGGAATATGTGCATTTGGGAGGCACGACACTTTCCCAGCAACGGTACGGCGGCCTGAGTTTCGAGACGCTCGAAAAACGTGGTGAGCCCTGCTGGGTTCGAACCAGCGACCTACTGATTAAAAGTCAGTTGCTCTACCGACTGAGCTAAGGGCCCGACCACGGAGAGGTCACCTAGGGATCGGGCGGGGCCGGGTCAAGCGCGCGTAGAGCTGGCGAAGCGAAAGTCCGGTGATCGGATCACGCCAATCGGGCGCCACGGCCAGCGCCGGGCGCAGCACGAAGCTGCGGGCGCGGAATTCGCGGTGGGGAATGGTCAGATCGGGATCGGACCAGGCCCCGCCGCCCCACAACACTACGTCGAGATCGAGCACCCGGCTGGTCCAGCGCTGGCCGCCGCTGCGACGGCCAAACGCGGCTTCGATTTGCTTGAGCTGTTCGAGCAGCTCGTCGGGGTCCAGCCCGGTCTCGATCAATGCAGCGCTGTTGGCATAGCGCCGCCACGAAGGACCGAGCGGGGCCGACGACAGGATCGGGCCCGCTGTCAGGACGACGATTCCAGCGTCTTGCAGCGCCGCCAGCGCCGTGCGCAGCACCTGCTCCGGCCGGCCATGGCGATGGTGACGCCGGTTGGAACCCAGCGCGATAAGATAGCGCTGGATCATGGCTTCAGATGTCCTGGGCGATGCGGGTGTAGAGTTGCGGACGGCGATCGCGGAAAAAGCCCATGCCGGCGCGGTGTTTCGCCGCGCGGCCCAGATCGAGCGTTGCACTAAGCACGCCGCTTTCCTCCGCGCCGAATTCGGCGAGAAAATCGCCCCATTCGTCGGTGATGAAGGAATGGCCGTAAAAGCGCTGGCCGTCTTCGCTGCCGATCCGGTTGGCGGCGATCACCGGCATGCAGTTCGATACGGCATGGCCCAGCATGGTGCGGCGCCACATCCGGCTGGTATCGAGATCGGCGTCATAAGGCTCGCTGCCGATCGCAGTCGGATAGAGCAGCACTTCGGCGCCCATCAGCGCCATGACGCGCGCGCATTCGGGGTACCACTGGTCCCAGCAGATTCCGACGCCGATCTTGTGCCCGAACAGGTCCCAGACCTTGAACCCGTCGTTGCCGGGACGGAAATAGTACTTTTCTTCATAGCCCGGGCCATCGGGGATGTGGCTCTTGCGGTAAGTGCCCAGAATTGCGCCATCGGGCCCGATCATCGCCATGGTGTTGTAATAGTGCTGGCCGTCGCGCTCAAAGAAGCTGGTCGGGATGGCGACCTTGTGCTTGGCGGCCAGCGCCTGCATCGCCCGGACCGAGGGATGCTCGGCAGTCGGCCGGGCCAGCGCGAACAGCGCCTCGTCCTCTACCTTGCAGAAATAGGGGCTGGAGAACAGCTCGGGCGGCAAGATCAGCTGCGCGCCCGCGGCCGCCGCTTCCTCGATCAGCATCGAGACGGCGACGATGTTCTCGACCTCGTCGGAGGAACCGAGTGGAAGCTGCAGGGCGGCGACATTCAGCGTGCTCATGCGCCGCCCCTAGCATTCCCTGCGCTTGCGGAAAAGCAGCGCCGGTGATCACATCCGCTTGCGGAACAACAGCGTCATCCGGTCACTCTCGCCAATCGCCCGGAGCCGGGGCTTATCGGCTTCTGTCGCATTGCTCATCACCGGCGGCAAGGTCCAGACCCCGTTCGGCCAATTGGCCGGGTCCTTGGGGTTGGCATTGGCCGAACTGCGACCAACAAAGACGAAGCCGTTGATTTCCATGAAGGCAATCACGTCTTTTTCGCGCAGATAACCCTTCGAACCATCGGTATAACTGTAAGGCGCATTGGGCTTGGCCCGGTGCTGTTCGATCCCGATCATGCCATCGGGCTTCAAAAGGTCGCGCATTGCCTTGATTTCGCGGCCGGCGATGTCCCAGGTAAACAGGTTGTGCATCATCCGCATGACCAAGATGCGATCAAACGTGCCCTTCTCTCCCGCAGGAACGGCATCAAGGGTATAGGCCGCAAACCGATCTGCCGGAAGTCCTGACCAGGCAGCGATGTCAGCCGGATAGCTGGCTGCACCATCCCTGATGCCCTTTTGCGACTTTTCATTAAACGGGCCCGAGGTGGGATCGAAATAGAGCCCGACCAGCTTGCCCTTGGGGCCCAGGTACAGCCCGAGCAGGCGTGAATACCACTCTCCGCCCGGGGCATATTCACCCACCTTCATCTCCGGCGAAACCTGGAAGAAAGTCAGCGTTTCGGCGGGGCGGCGGTACTGGTCGCGGCCGCGATCCTTGTCGCGCAAGGGGTTGGCGACGGCGGCGGCAAGATCGGCGTTGACCTTGGCCGAGGCCGATTTGGACGGCGCGGCGACCACCATCGCGGTCGGCACGGCCAGACCCAGGGCCAGGATCGGCAGGATGAAGCGGCGCATGGTTGTCTCCCGGAAAGATTTCTAAGCCGGCAACCTAGTGGCTGCCCAGCCGATGACAAGCAGGTCCGCTGTAACTATCTATCGAGGGAACACGAAAGGACAGGTCATGGCACAGGCAATTTTCGCAGGCGGCTGCTTCTGGTGCACCGAAGCGGTGTTCCGCTCGATCGCGGGGGTCAGCGCGGTGGAAAGCGGCTATATCGGCGGAGCAACGGCAAACCCGACTTACAAGCAGGTTTGCGGCGGCGATACCGGCCATGCCGAAGCGATCCGGATCGAATTCGATCCCGTCGTGCTGTCTTTTGCCGACCTGCTGGATATTCACATGGCCACGCACGATCCCAGCCAGCTCAACCGGCAGGGCAATGACGTGGGCACGCAGTATCGCAGCGCGCTGTTCCCGCTTGACGACGAGCAACGCGACGAGGCGGAAGCCGGGATCGCGCGCTGGAACGCATCCCATCCCGGACAAAGCGCGGTGACCACGATCGAGGGACCCGCGACGTGGTATCCGGCGGAAGATTATCACCAGGAATACTGGCAGGGCGAAGGCCAGCGCAATCCCTATTGCCTGGCCG
>CAZOSI010000044.1:0-19195 GCA_964582485.1 uncultured Novosphingobium sp. | reverse complement strand
CATGTCGCATCGGGGGACAGGACATCGATAGTGGAGAGGCTGAGATGGGGTGCAGGATCGATCATGAGATTGATCCCGCCGACAACGGCCATCGTGCAGTCTCCGGCAGCGATGGCACGCATCGCATTGTGCAAGGCCACCAGCGAACTCGAGCAAGTAGTGTCAATAACCTCGCTTGGCCCTCTCCAGCCAAACCAGTAGCTCACGCGATTGGCGATAAGGCTGCGGGCGCCGCCGGTAAGCGTGAACCGGTCCGATGCACGACCGCTTCGTTCGAGCATGGCCCCAAATTCATCACCTGTTGCGCCGATGAAGACGCCTACCTTCTCGCCACGAAGACCTCCGGGACGATGTCCGGCATCTTCAAGCAGCGACCAAGTCCCTTCAAGCAACAAACGCTGGCGTGGATCCATCAGCTCGGCTTCGCGTGGCGACAGGCCAAAAAAACCGGCGTCGAACTGTTTATGACCGGAAATGAAGCCTGCCCGGTTGACGGTCGTTCGGTTTCCTTCTCGTCCTGCGGTGCCGTAAATTGCCTGCCAATCCCATCGTTCGCGAGGAATCAGTTCGAGGCAATCCGAGCCTGCAAGCAGTGTCTCCCAAAACTCATCCACTCCTCGCGCATGCGGCAAACGGCAATGGATGCCCACGATCGCAAAATCGCATGGCGCGCTTGCGGCTGGCTGCGGGTTCTCGACCGGTGCGGCCTCGCTCATCGCAGCATGCGCAGCAATGATCTGGCTGACATCCTCGGCAGTGGAGCACCGAAACAGTTTCGCAGGGCTTATTTCAACCCCGGTTTCCTCGGCAATACGCGCACAAAGCGCTGCGAGATTGAGAGATGTGATCCCCAGAGCACTGAAATGTGTTTGTGGTCCAACCGCGCCAATGGGCAACATCAGGGTTTCATCCAGAGCATTTGCCACCAGTTGAATCAGGTCAGGACGGCTTGAGTAAGCTGGATCTTCGTTCCGTCCCGCCAATAGGGTGTCCAACTGAGCGTGCGCCAATTGATGGCAGTCGACCTTCCCGTTCGCCGAAAGCGGCATGGTCGGCAGCAAGTGGACTTGGGGCATCATGTAGGCAGGGAGCAGCTCTGCTAGCCGTTCCGCAAATGCGGCGTTTGCTGCGTGGCGCGGATTTTCCCGGGCAACGGCGAAAGCAAAAAGACCAGGTCCGCCGGGCGTCTCGCGAACCACGACAACGGGATCGACCAAACCCGCCTTGGCCAAACCAACCTCAACCTCAAATGGTTCGATGCGATGCCCGCGCAACTTGACCTGCGCATCGGTGCGCCCAATGATATCCAGATCGCCGCTTGGAAGGCGCCGGACAATGTCGCCACTGCGATACATCCTCATCGACGCAGACCCGTGAAAAGGATCGGGCAGGAAGCGCCGCTCGGTCAATTCCGCTGAGCTGACATATCCCAACGCCAGGCAATCACCGCCAATATAAAGCTCGCCGGCCTCACCATCCGCGCAAGGTTGGAGCGCGGCATCCAAAACATAGTATCGTGCATTCTGAATCGGCCGACCATACGGCACGTTCGACCAGCCCGGATCGACCCGTTCAATCGGGAAGAAATTCGACCAAACCGTAGCTTCCGTGGCGCCGCCAAGATTGACCAATCGAACTGCAGGAAATCGTTCGAGCACGGTCTGGGCAAGCCCCAGGCCCAGGCGATCGCCGCTCAGGAAAACGAGCCGCAGGCGGGAGGAGCTACGCAAGCTGGGCAACAGGAACTCGAGATAGGCAGGAGCCGAATTCCAGAAACTTATCGGCTCTTGCGAGAGGATTTTGGCCAGCTGGAACGGGTCGAGCCGCTCCTCGTCTGAGGCGATGCGCACGGATCCACCCGCAGCAAGCAATCCGAAGATGTCAAACACTGAAAGGTCGAAACCCAGGGGGTTCACAAAAAGACCGCGATCACCCTTACCAAATTCAAAGGTCCGCAGCGCCCACTCGATCAGATTGATGACTGGGCGGTGCTGCACCATGACCCCTTTTGGTTCGCCGGTGGAACCGCTCGTGAAGATCACATAGGCAAGATCCTCGCTGTTGTTGGGACTTTCCACGATTGGGCCAGTGGGCTGAGCTGCGATCAATTCTGCTAGCTTATCGAGGCAAAAAGTTTGGTGATCGGGGCCTGCCAGCGGCGCATGCTCAGATTGCGTCAGCACAAGCTGGGCGTCGACCTGCCTGAGCATCGAACGAATTCGATTGACCGCCTCGGCCAATCCCAACGGGACAAAAGCAGCGCCGACCTTGAGAATCGCAAGAAGTGCAACGATCATCCCGGGGGTGCGATCAAGCATCACGCCGATGCAACGACCTCGCTCGACACCAACTGACCGCAAATAGTGAGCGAGCTGGTTTGCGCGGCTATCCAGCATCGCGAAACTGAGTGTCTCTTGCGTATCAATCAAGGCTGGCGAATCCGGCGAATGCGCGGCGACACGCTCGATAAGCTGGTGCAAGCAAACACTGAAATCGTAAGGGACCCAATTGGGGTCATGCCCAACCATGGCGGTCGATGGCTGACGATGATCCGAAGGCTGCAACCATCCCTCTTGTTGGGTCAGGCTCATCAGACGGGTGCGGAAAAGTTGTTCGATCTGGTCGATCTTGTTGGCGGGCAGACCGCCTGCGCCAGACTGCAAGCTGGCATGCAGGCCATGCTTGCTATCGCGAACCACCAGATCCAATCCGACCGAAGGCGTGTGCGAGAATGCATCGACAATGCGGCGTCCGGCTTCTTCCGGATCAGGCGCGCCAATTGCATTGGTAATTACGGCGCCAAACTTGAGCTGCTGCTCGCGGCGGCGCAAGGCAGTGAACGCGTCGCTGTCGGCATGGTGCGCGTCGCGAGCCAGCTCTTCTGCCATACCGCTCGCAACTGCTTCAAACGGTTTTCCACTAACGGTGTTGCACGGCAGCCACGCCAGCTCGGTCCGGTCCGCGTAAACGAACGGCGTCTGTGCATGGATCCGTTGGTCAGGGTAGTCGGCTACCACCAGGGTGAAATCTGCAGAGCAGGTTGCAACTTGAAGTGCTTCTGCAAATGCAGTTGCCAGAACAGCGATCGGGGCAATGCCGCGGGCCTCAGCCGATGCCACAACCAACGGCCACTCTGCAAAGACCTGCTCACTCCGGACCGGCGCGCAATCGCTCTGGCTCGGCCAAAACTGGCCGGGCCCCAGTTTCGCGAATTTTGCGGTCCAATAATCCAGACTCGAGCTGGGAGACGCTATCGGCAACGGTTGGCGCGGATCCAGGACCGCTTCCGGCAGTGCAACGGCGGGCGAAAACAGGTCGCGGTAGAATTGCCAGACCCCGAATCCGTCGAAGCAAACCGGGTCAAGGATGGTATGTAGCCAGGCCGATCCGCCGGGGCGCCGCGAAATTCTCAAAGCGAATGGCATGGAGTTGGTCGTGCCGATTGCGGCCAACATCACATTCCGTGTGGCCAAGAGCTTTGAGGCAAGCTCATCGCCATCCGATTCAGCGATTTCCTCGATCGGGATCCTGTAAGACGCTAGCGGAAATTCGGCGAATGCCGCGCGCCCTTCGCAGCGTAGGGATCGGAGCATAGGGGCGCGAACAAGCAGGGCACCGAGCGTTTTCTGCAGTTGGGCGATTTGGCTCTCTGGAATCTCGAAAACGCGATAGATCGCCGCCGCTGGCTGATCGGGAGCCATAAGTTGGGCCGCAACATGGGCCTGCTGCAACGGCGACATCGCTGTCATGCCTGGCGGCAGCATGGGTGATAATGGAGGTTCCCTATCCTCCATGAGCGCACCCTCCAAGCCGGCCTGCGCTGCGACTGTCCCACCTTTGGCCATCGAGGCCAAAACGGCTGCGAGGGCATCTGCCAAACGCACCGCCCAATCACTGCAGCAACGCCCAGGCATGAAATCGATGGTAAGCTGACCGCACTTGTCGAATTCCGCCAGCTGGCATTCGAGCTCAATTCCGGGGGTCTGCGAAGTCCCGAAGGCGACTGAATCGAGCCACGACGGCCCGCTCGTGCCAGGCAGGCCGAGCGTGCTGCTGAAGACGACGCCGCCGACCGCTTGCAGTCCGGACGAAGCATTTGCCAAGGCCAGGGGCGCTGCGACAGAAACGTGCTCAAGATCTTGTGCAACTTGTGTCTGGCAGAACCGCAACCGCTCTTCCAAAGTGCTCCCGGGCAAAGGGTTGGAGATAAAGACCGACGCGCCGCTGAAAGGGCCGACCACGGACTCGAAGCCTGCCCCAGCGGGACGATTGTAGTTGGTCACCAAAACCGAGAACCGTTCGTTCAGTCCGTCGGCAGCTCTCAGCAGTTCGACAAGGATACCAAGGACGGCAACACTGGGAGAGACATTGATCGCGCCGGCCGCCTGGACAAAATCTTGCCAGATTTCCGGTTCGAGCCTTCTGGTCAAACGGTCGCGCAGGTGAAGGTCTCCGGCGAAGTCAGGTCCGTGTGGCAAGCGCGGACCAGGGGGAAGGGAAGAGAGCTTTTCGCGCCAGTAACCAAGGGCCCGCAAATGCTTCTCGCCGCTTCTCGTAGCCATCTGACGATGCGCGAAATCGCTAAAACTCGCTTGGGGACGGTTTGGCGCGGCGTCGGCTTCTTCATACAGACGGCGCCAATCAGCGTGAAGCAGTGCCGCGCTGGCACCATCCGCGATCCAGGCGTCCATGCTCACATGAACATAGGCCGGGTAGCCATCGCCATAGGTCACCCGGATATCGTAGAGTGGCCAGTCACCCGTCTCGTAACGGCGATGCGAGAGCTCGGTCCTGACCCGTTTGAGATGCGCTTCTAGTTCGTCAGATGAAACACGGTAGCGCTTGAACGCGGGCAAGGTGTCGGTTCTGATGCGCTGAAGGCCACTCGCCTTCACTTCAGCGCGGAGCATCGGATGGATTTCCACAAGTCGCAGCCATGCGTTTTCCAGGGCTTCTCTGCGCAGGTCGGGCACAGTGAATTCCAGATAGGTGTGGCAGCCGGCAGGATCGTCTCCAGGTGCCAGACGCGCCATCAGGTGAGCCGCCTGCATCTCCGTCAGCGCGAACTCCGGTTTGTTAGTTGTGGCATTCGTCGAGACAAGCTCGGGCACAGCGTTTGTTCCGTACCTTAGGCTCTCCGCAATATCGTTGACCGATGCGCCGCCCAGCAACAAATCCAACGCCACTTCGCGACCAGTCGCAACCTCGAGAGCATGCTTCAGACTCATTGCTCGGATCGAATCAAGTCCAAGGAGCGTGAGCGCCTTGGTCTTGGGCATCGCTTCGACCGCAAAACCCAGCTGATCGCTGACCACTGTTGCAACGTCAGTCTCAAACGAAACCTCCGCCGCCGACACAGGCTTGCGCGGCTCGGGCCAATAGCGCTCGGTTTCAAAAACATAGACCGGCAGTCGAATTCGCCGGGGGGCCACTCGTTCAAACAACTGACGCCAATCGACTCGCGCGCCCCGGGCAATCAGAATTGCCAATTCCGTCAGGCGTCTGGCATAGTCTTCACCTGTAAATTCGCCGCTTTTCAGGTCCGCGAAAATGGCTTGGGCTTCAGCCGCTGTTTCGGAACCCGACGTCAATTGCCAGACATCGGCGGACCGACCGACACGAATTGTCATGCTCAATCGTTCGCGCAACTCGCTCTTGGACCGTGCAAGTATCAAACAACCATGTTCGAACCAACGCCGTCCCACCGACAACGTCCAGGCAATATCGCACAACCGAGCGCTGTCGTCTGATTCGATCCATTCAAGGAGCTGGACCAACATGCGATCTACGCCGACTTGGTCGGGTGCTGTGATCGGAAACAGGAATGCAATGGGCTCGACGTGCTCCAGCACTTGCAAAGGGGCTTGCTCAATGACGCAGTGCGCATTGGTGCCGCCAATGCCGAACGAGTTAACCGCCGCGCGTCGGAGAAGGCCTGGCTGCGTTTCCCAATTCGTGAGTTCGGTCACGACGTGGAAAGGACTTTCTGCAAAGTCGATCTGCGGGTTGGCGTGGTCGAAATGCAACGACGGCACGAGTTCACCGTGCTCGAGGCAAAGCACGGTCTTGATCAAACCGGCAATTCCGGCCGCAGCCGTCGCATGCCCGATATTTGTCTTGACCGAACCAAGGCCAGCAGACCCACGGACATCTGTGAATTGACGAAAACTGCGGGTCAGGGCTGCAACTTCGATTGGATCTCCAAGTGGCGTGCCGGTACCGTGGGCTTCGACGTAACCGATGGTGGCCGGATTGATCCCGATCCGTTCATAGAGTCCTGATTGCAGCCGTTGTTGTGCAAGACCACTGGGGGCGGTCAGGCCGTTAGACCGACCATCCTGGTTGACTGCTGTGCCCAAAAGAACCGCCCGGATGCAATCACCGTCCCGCTGTGCTGCGCGAAGCGGTTTGAGCAGAACCAAGCCGACGCCCTCGCCATGGACAAAGCCATCAGCGTTAGCATCGAATGCGCGGCATTTTCCGCTGGGCGAGAAGATGTTGAGCTTGCTGGTGGCCAAATAGAAATCGGAATCGGTCGTCAGGGAAACGCCGCCCGCGAGCGCAATTGAGCATTCTCCAAGCATCAGGCTGCGGCAGGCAAGATGGATCGCGACCAAACTTGATGAGCAGGCAGTGTCAATTACCATCGCAGGTCCGGCGAAATCGCAATGGTAGGCGATGCGTGAAGCGATCAACGACAAGTCTGCGCCCAACAGTGTGTCGGCACCTGGTGGCTGACCTGCCTGGTCCAGCAACGCCGAATAACCCGACGCGCGGGCACCTAGGAAAATCCCCGCATCAGCGGTCGGAGGCCCTCCGGCGTAGCCAGCGTCTTCCAAGGTGTGCCACGCCACCATCAGTGCGAGCCGTTGCTGCGGATCCATAGCTCTCGCGTCCGCAGGCGAAATCCCGAAAAAACCCGCGTCGAACTGGTCGATATCAGTCAGAAAGCCGCCCCACTTGCTGATCGAGCGGCGCGCAGCACTGGGATCGACATCGTAAATCGACTCGGCGTCCCATCGCGTTGACGGAACTATCCCCGTTGCGTCTATGCCGTGGCGCAACAATTTCCAGAAGTCGTCCAAATCGGGCGCGCCAGGGAAGCGTCCAGCCATGCCGATGATGGCGATGGCATCCAATTGGCCTTGCGCCGGCGCGGTGCTTGGCAACGCTGGCGCTTCTGCCGCGAGTGCCTCAGCCAGGCGGCTCGGCGAAGGGTAACTGAATAGCAGTTCCGGAGTTACTTGCCTCGAGAGCAGTTCCCCGAGCCGATCGGCCAAGGCAACGGTGAGAACCGAGTCAACGCCGAGTGCCTGGAATGAAGCGTCCTTCTCCAATTCCCCGACGGGAACTTCCAGGACCTCGCCCGTCGCCTCGAGCACTGCTTGGTCGATGCGCAATCCCGGTTGCGCGGGTTGCGGTTCCAAAAGCGCGCGACGATCAAGTTTCCCGTTCGCGAGCCGCGGCATGCTGTCACGCTTCACAATATGTCGCGGAACCATGTGCGGCGGTAGCCGATCGGCAACAAAACGGCGCAAAGCGGTTGGCGATACTGCCGAGTCGGGATGAAACCGGACATGCGCAACAAGCACAGTGTGATCGTCGGCGATGCGGCTTGTCACACCGCATTCCATGACGGCGGGATGCTCGGCAACTGTCCGCTCGACCTGGCCCAGTTCGACACGCAGACCGCTGACTTTGACCAGGTGATCCCGCCGACCCGCCGACATCAGGCCTCCATCCGGCGCCATCACAAACATGTCGCCGGTGCGATAAACCCGGACCATCGCCCCGCTGGGCGAAGCGAATTCGACGAACCGTTCGGCGGTCAAAGCGGCGTTGGCATGGTATCCGGTCGACAGGGCTGGGCCTGCGATGCACAGTTCACCCTGAACTCCGAAAGGCACCGGCCGCAGTTGATTGTCCAACAGGTAGGCAACGACATTGGAGATTGGGCGGTAGCTCAGCGATCCGATCCGCTTCTTGCTGGCAGCAATCGGCGCGTGCAGCACTGAGTTGGTTTCAGTGGAACCAAAATCTTCGACCAACAGACTGTCTGGGAACGCAGCCCGAAAGGACTTGTAGAGCTGCCGATCCAACGGCTCTCCACCAATCACCACCACGCGCAGCCTGGATGGCCAGGCCGGAGCGCTGTCGCGTGCTGTCAGCAATAGGCGCAGGACCGTCGGAGTCAGGGTTAGCCGGGTTACGCGTTGATGGGCCAGAAATCCTGCGAGCAGGGCCGCATCAAGCTTAGCCCGGTCAGGGACCATGGCGGTTGGATGGCCCGCCAGCAACCCGCCAAGTAACTCCCAGAAAATTGGCATCACGGTGATCGGCGAGCGACATGCCATCACTTCGCCAGCCGCAAAAGGATAGTCGTCCCACATCCATTGCAGCCGATTGATTAGCTGGCGTTGGCAATGCACCACCCCCTTTGGTCGGCCGGTCGATCCGGAGGTGTAAAGAATCAGACAGGGCGTATCGGTCGGAAAGTGCTGCGGAAGCGATACACAACCAACTGGATCAGCGTTACCCGCTTCGTCCGGCGCCATGATCGTAACACCGGGAGGGACAATCAGGTCAGACATGTCCGAAACAAGCAGCTTGGCACCGGCATCGTCGAACAGGAGGCCAACATAACTCTCTGGCAATGAAGGATCGATAGGCAGGTAGATCGCCCCGACACGCCAGATCGCAAACAGCGTGGACACCAAGGCCGCAGACCGCGCCAGCCTCACCGCGACACGGTCGCCCGGGGCGACTCCATGCTGTCGCAACCGGGCTGCAAGACCAATGCTGTGCATTGCAACTTCGCGATACGGAATTTCGGTCAATCGGCCCGCGCGCTCTTCGACGAATGCCTTCCGATCGGGATGGCATGAAGCAAATTCGTCAAAACGCTCGATCAATGATTTTTCAAAATCCCAGGCCCGCACCGGTCCGGTCGCATACGCTTCGGAACCAACCGTTCCATCTCTGGCCAGCAGCCGTATTTCTCCAAGCCGGCTTTTGGTGTCCACAGACCAATCGTCGATTACCGCGGCGACATGCAGGCCAAACTGTCGGGCCAGCCAACCGGCCATGCTCTTTTCACGATAGTGAATGCGCAGCTTGCCTTTGCGAAGTTCGACGCCCAGCCGAAGTGAGGTGTCCTCGGGGGTCAACCAACCGATTCTGACCGGCAAAATCGCGCTTGGCTCACGCGGCTCTCGGACGGGTTCAATACGGGCGAGTAGTTCGCGAATGTCCAGTTCGCCATCGAGCACGATACTGACGATTTTCGCGCCATTGCCTTCGCAATCATGCTGTGCCGCCACTTCGTCAAGCGCAAGGTACTGCGCAAGCACTAGCAAAACCGCGCCCGCCAGCACGGTTGCTTCGGGGACCTGGCACTGATCAGCAATGTGCTTGCGCTTCCGCCTCGATGGACAGGGGAGGTCAAGGTGCTTCCAAGGGTCAGGACGCGACGAGGTCAGCGCCCAAAGTAGACCGTCACTGCCTGCACGCTTCACAATTCCAGTCCGTTTGAGGAAGTCTCCTGCTCGAGCTGGTTGCGCAAGACGCGCTTCAGAACCTTTCCGGTGACTCCAAGTGGAACGCCTTCACGAGCGACCAGACGTATTTCCGACACCCGCGGCTTACCTTTTGACTCTTGCACGAAGTTGATCTCAGCAAGCAGCTGGTCGCCATCGACCGTGGCCTCGGCATGAGGGATGGCCAGCACCACCGCCCGTTGCGATCCTTGGTTTGCGTGGTCGGCGATTCCAACAACCGTGCAATCCATAAGCTCGCCATGGCGAGCCAAAACCGCCTCTTCGGTCTCAAGGCTATACAGCGGGCCGTTCGCAGTCTCGATCACATCGCTGACCCGATCGACATGGTAGAAACAGCCGAAATCGTCCCTGTAAACTAGGTCTCCCGTCAGCCAATAGCCACCAAGTCGGCTGCGGCAGGTCAACACCGAATCGTTCCAGTAACCAGATGTCACGCTGGGTGAGCGCACGCCCAGGCGCCCAACGATTCCTGACGGTTGGTGGTTCCCTTGTATGTCGAGCACAGCCGCCTCGACCCAGTTTTGAGGCCGCCCGATGCATCGCCCAAACGTGTTCGAGGTAAGCGTGTGGACGATTCGGAAACTCGAATGACCAAGCTCCGACGAGCCGAATCCATCCACGAACTGCGATCCGTCGACGCGCTCTCCGCCCTGGTCATGGTATCCGCAAGACACCAACCGACGGACGTGCGCCTCGTGGGCTGCGTCGCCCGCGTTCATCCACATCGTAACCGAGGAAAAATCGTAGCCGCCGAGATCGAGCTCGGCCAATTCGGCGTAGGACTGCGGGAAGGAAACGACAGTCGTCGGCCGAAAATCGCCTATCGCCCGGGCCAAGCTTGGTCCGTCGCGATCTGTCATCACCTTCAACGCCGAGCCATTGAGGATAGCATGGATCGCATAGGCAATTGCCGCATTGTGTGATCCAGGCAACGCTGAAAGGTAACGATCAGCACCTTGCGCGGCTTGCAGGCCCAGCAAGTGTCTGATGCCATGAAACCACCGGCCATGCTGCAATAAAACCGGCTTTGGTATGCCCGTGGTCCCAGAGCTATGGGTAATCATGACCGGGTCGTCATAATCGGGCTGGTACGGAAACCACGCCGGCAACATCGGGTCGACGGGTGGCGAAATTTTCTCCAACTGAATCAGGAAACCGAAGGCCAGATCCTGACAATCCTTGACCAGGCCTTTGTATCGCTTGGCGTCGGCGACAATGCCGACAACGCCGATCCTAGAAAAATGTGCGATCGCAACGGAGCGCTCCATTGCGCAATTGGTAAGTACCGGAATCGCACCGAGCGCAGTCAGCGCTATGTAATGCAGAAGCAATTGGGCCGGGTCGTCAAAATAGAGGCCGACCGGATCCATTTTCTCGACGCCGTGGGCAAGGTACCATCCCGCGTAGCTGTCCGAAACCCGTTTGAGGTCCGCGATGGAAAATTCATCGCGGACCTCTCCGTTCGGGAGGCGAATCGGATTCTGTGCAAAAACAAGCGCTTCATCACGCGCTTGATTCCGCGCATGCGCAACCTGGAGAAAATTACCAGCACCAAGCGACGGATCGAGCATCAGCTCGAAACGCAGATCGTCGGTCAAACGTGCAGACCGCAATTGCATCGCCTTCGCTCCAGCTAGCAGAGTGCGTCACCGGAAAAATCAGGCGCGGGTAAACTCGTTCTGCTGAACAAGGAAATCGCTCCCGCCAGGGCCGGGCACGAAAAACTGAAGGACCCATTGCTTGTCCGAGACCTTGTTTTCCACCAACCGCATTGCCACACCGGTTTGCGCTGGGGCTTCAGCCAGCATCAAACCCGAGGCGGACTCGGCCCGCGCAGCCCCTGCGAACTCTGCGACCGTCGCAAGCACATCCTCAGGCAGGCAAGCGCTGGCGGACTCAAGATTGGTGCTCCACACCCTCACCTCTTTCGCGCTGGCCCCAAACGCCTTGCGCAGGCTTTTTTCACCGTCAGAGCGGCTGTTCCAGCCGCCCATCATCAGAACGCCCATGTCACCTTCGGTATCGACCCAGGCGAGTTCGTAGCGCCGCTCGCGCTTGTTGAAAGTCATCAGCGAAACGCCTTTGAAATTCTTCTCTTCAACCACTGTGGTCATCAGCGTCGCAACGCCATCAAGAACCGGTACACAGGTGCAATAACCCTTGAAAACCTTGGGATCGCCACCCGGCTCACTCCAGACCTGCTGTCGCAGGTTCCAATCGCCGATGAAATCATGAAGTTCCCGATGCATTTGGGTAACATTGGGGTGATTGATCGATTCTTGACTCTTCTTCATGGCAAACTCCTCGCTGTAAGCAACAGAAGCAATACGGCGGAGAAACACCGCCAAAATCCAAAGGTGAGTCGATTTATTCTTTGGTAGTCGTTTGGCGCTTTCCGATCAATACCAATAATTCATCGGAATCCGTGCCGATCGCGAGCTCGTCAGGACCGGACCTTGCAGGGGGTTGAGCGTCGAACCCAGCCTGAGGTGCGATGGCCCGATGGCGAAAAATGGCGTTCATTGTCAAAGTGGTGCGCGCGAAAGACAATGTCCGTGGCAGCGGCGTCCGGGTCATGTTTGCGCTTTTCAACTGGCACCTGAAGGCGCATTCCTCCGATGATGCTCGACTTGTTTTCGCAGCCACTCGCGCAATACTCAAGCTGGCAGCGGCAGCCCGACTCGGAACGAGGCGTGGCCCCTTGAGCAGCAGGCAGGCAGGCCCAGGCGGCCTGGTCTTCTCCTGATCGCTGCCATCCTAGGCGGCCCATTCAGCTTGAGCCTTCGGTGGTTCGAAAAACAGGATTCAAGGCGACCAACTTGCAATCTGCAATTGTGGGATCAGGACCTGGCACTCCCAGGCTGACACTGTAGACAACCGACTGTGAGACGGGTGAGAGGCCCAGGTAGCTTTCACATAGCTCATCGGTCAACGCGCAGGTTGGCGCCGCCGCCAAACCCCGCGCTGCAGCAAGCGTCAGCATGTTCTGGGCGATGTGCCCGGCTTCGATCAAGACTACGCGGTATCCAGTGGGATGTGGATACTTCCACATTGTCCTTTCGAAGTGGGCGACCAAGAAAATTACTGCCCCGGCATTGTTGAACCAGTGCTGCCCGCCGAGCAAATCCCCGATCGCGACCGAAGGCTCACCCGCGATCAGCGCAAGGTTATTTTCGATGGCCGAGTAGTGGTAGAGTCCGGGTTTGAGGCCCTTTACATTGCGCGCAAGGACATAGCCCTCATAAGGATTTCTCCCTCCCGCCGAAGGCGTTGCCTTGGCCGGGGTAAGTTGGCTTGAGTTTCCGGGGTCAAGGAAGCCAACTATACCCAACCCGCTGAACAAGCAGTCCCTGAGGGCGTCCAATGGCACACTGTCTGCCGGATCATTGGAAAACCCGCGGTAGCTTCTGCGCACTAGCATCGAAGCGAGCGGCTCTTGGGTTGCATCAGGCTTTGCGAGATTGAGAACCTGCTCAAAGCGATGGTTGGTTTGATAGAGATCTGGCTGGCGAGTCGTCTCGACCCGGTTCTGAAGCCAATCGAAGGTTTGCGAAGGGGTTAGGTAAGGTGGATTCTTCATCGCGAAATGATAACGGCCAGCTTCTTCGCCCCATTCCCAAGATCGGCTGTATTCTTGGTCTTTCAGATCGTCATCAGAGCCCCGGCGCAATAGGAAGTGTAAGTTGGTAAGGTAGTCGACATGGGATGCCCCAACTGGATTGGGCACAAAATTCGCTTCTGTCGAGCGTAACGCCGAGCCGGAAATCCAGCCGCTGGACATTGCCAGCAACGCGAAACAAACGGAATCGATCGGTCCGGTTTCTTGCGCAAGGAAATTGGTTGCAACCAGGGTGTCGCCGTGAAGCGTAAAAGTTAGGCTAGATGCCCGCCGAAACATCAGCCTATTCCAAACCCGAGGAATGGCCGGCCGAGATGATATCAGCGGCTCCTTTTCGCATTGACTATTTCCAACCCTGCAACGGGAAATATGGCCATGCCCAGTGCGGGGGCCAAAGCGGAGCGCTCGACTGCGAACTGCCCGGCGAAGCTCCAGAATGATTCATCGCCGCGGGATGATTCATCGCTGCGGGGTGATTCATCGCTGCAGGGTGGTGCATCGCTGCGGGGTGATTCATCGCTGCGGGGTGGTGCATCGCAGCGGGGTGATGCATCGCTGCAGGGTGATTCATCGCTGCAGGGTGATTCATCGCTGCGGGGTGATGCATCGCAGCGGGGTGATGCATCGCAACAGGGTGATTCATCGCTGCAGGGTGATTCATCGCTGCGGGGTGGTGCATCGCAGCGGGGTGATGCATCGCGGCAGGGTGATTCATCGCTGCAGGGTGATTCATCGCCGCGGGGTGGTGCATCGCAGCGGGGTGATGCATCGCGGCAGGGTGATTCATCGCGGCAGGGTGATTCATCGCTGCAGGGTGATTCATCGCCGCGGGATGATTCATCGCTGCGGGGTGATGCATCGCTGGTGGGATCGACCAGCCCCAGCCTGCCGATATCGCTTGGCGAATCTCCCAGACAGTCATCGCCCCGAATGCGCTGTACATCCAACCGCCTTCGGCAGGGCCTGTCACTGGCATTCCGAGCGACTTTGCTTCGAGTTGAGTCACGGCGAACAGGAACGCTTCCTGAGTGTTCACTTCGTCCCATGGCGGAGTTTCATCGCCCAATGCGAAGATTGTTTTGAACAACCCTGGCAAATTCAGTCTCAGGAACTCGATGCAGTCATTCTTGGGCGCATCGTGCACAACGAGAAACTGGAGAATCGTTTCATCGACAACCGAAAAACGAGCAAAGTGGAAAAGCTGCGACTCATCGAGCGCCTTGTCGATTGCAGGCTGGATGTGGGTCGAAAAAGTCTCAATAAACTCCTTGAAATTCTCCTTTTTCCTGCGGTCCTGACCTACCTTCAATGCCAAGGCGAGAGTGTCTACCATAACATGAACTCCAATAGTTTGATCAGTTTGAGTTGAGAGAGTGCTATCGTTGCAACTGAATGGTCCGCCCTTACGGTTACTTCATTTTCACCTCCAGCGCCATGCCTGACCGCAATTGGAGCGTTGCAGAGGGCTTCGTCGGATGGGTGGTCGTCCCCGACGGCAGCTTATGCCGCGGTAAGTATGGCGAGCACGGCACTGTCAGAGCAGTTGCGCCGGTCCTCGGGATCGGCCTGCCTAGCGCATGGAACATGCTTCGCTTTCTCAAACTGTGCAGTCCGTTCCGCTACTTCAACTAGTCACCTAGGTGATCCGAATCGTGGTGATGACTTGCGTGAGGTATCCACTGAGCCTCAGGAGCATCGAGAAACTGCTGTTTGAACGCGACATCGACTCCTCCCAGAGCCCATGCGGATGAGCATGTCATTTCCGGCGATAGCTGGGCCTGCGAGAGACGTGTTGCAATTAGACTGGGAGCACCGCCATCTATATCATCTCAGGAAAGCCCGATTGAGCCCGCAAAGCCCCAGATTTCTGCGGATACCGGGACTTGCTTGCGCTTTCAATGTTCTTATCATGTCCTCAATGACCTCCCTGCATCCGCGTTTGAGTGTGGGGGTGATTGTGGGGGCGGAACAGGATGAGCGATCATGGGCCGGCTCACGCCAACGCAGACCCGCACGCCTTGCGAGCGGTCAAAGTCTATGACCCATATTCTCGCAATGATGTCGGCTTCCATGCCGCGCCACACCCAAAGCCGCCAGTCGGGGCACGGCCCATTCTTGGCATTGGGTTCGCCAATCTGAACGCGTGAATGTACGGAAGATATCAGAAGCCGGATTGGGCCAGTTGAATGGCCGCAATGTCAGCGGGAGCAGACGCTAGGATTTCCCTCGGCTCGCATGTCCGCTTCCGCACTTTCCCGATAAAAGCGGACAGTCCGCTTACGACCCAATCTACGTCGTCCACTGACGATTTGCGCGATCCTGAAACCGGTCGCTTAAGATGATCGGCTGTCGGCAACAACGCGCCTCCATCCTCGCCGTTTGCAGCGGGCATCGGGAATCCTGGATCCTGCCGTTGTTCGTCTGCTTGGCGCGCCATCGCGAACGTCTGGCATTGGGACAATCCTGCCGTTCCAGAGCGATCGCTTGAACGGCAGCCCTCGCTAGGAACGGACATTCAGGCGTGGCCTGACCGGCACCGAAAATGCACAGAAAATGGGCAGCTTGCGGAGTTGCCGCTTCTGGTCGACATTGTACGGAAGCGGACGCTGGTCTCACGCGTGGCGTAAGCCAACGACAGGTCGTAAACTGGCGCGGCTCGGTCGGCGGCGCGCGTCATCCACCGCATGCCAAATTTCAGTTGAGGAGAGCTAGGGGGTGAAAGCGCTGGAGAAGAGGGCGGACATCAGTGCTGCGGCCAAAGCGTGGCAGCGAACCTTTCGCGAGGGTGCTGAAGTCATCGGCACGATGAGCGGAAAGGACGTGATCTGGCATGAGCGGCTGGAAATCTGGGGATTGTTCGGCAAAACCACCGGCAAAGGCGGGATCGAGCGCGACTGGAACGCATTCGGCCAGCAGCCGCACGATTTCTGCAGCAACATCGTCGTCGAGATCAACCAGCCGCCTCGTGGGATCGATCACAATCTTCAGACGGTCTTCGCCCATGACGAGAAGGGCCAACTCTGGCTCCTTCACCAGGGGCGGATGAGCATTTCAGGCAGCCGGGTCACCGAAGCAGACTTCATTGCCGCGACCGGCCTTAAACCGAGCGCTGTCGCTTTCAGCGACGGCTCGAGCCGTGCCTATCATCCGGTCACAAACCTCTCCGCCCCTGCCTCGCTTGTTCAGAATAGCATTGCGGCGTTCATGGCAAAATGCGCCCAAGCTCGCGTCACCAAGCTCGCCAAGGGCGCCTCGCTTCCCGATCTCACCAAGGCTCAAGAATGGGAGCGTGGTCTCTGCCCGGAGACCAGCGGCGAGTTCGACATCGCGCCGCGCGCCGGCGGAAAGGGCCGCCGTGGTCATGGCGACATTTGGAAGGCTTTGGTCGCCCAGCTCGAACGGTGCAACGTTCCGCACTCCAATGACAGGGTAGCGCAATACGGACCTGACCTTTTCACCTTTGGAGGCGGGCCGAAGGTTTTGTTCGAGATCAAGTCACACTGCGGCGCCCATGATATCTTCGAAGGCGTCGGCCAGCTTAACATTTACGACCAGTTACTAGGTTCGGGCTACCGGCAGGTATTGGTCGTGCCGAAGGGTATGGGAAGGCTACTTCCTGCCACGCTTGCAGCGCTGCAGATCGATGTGGTCGAGTTCAGCCGCGTCGGACGCAAAATCGAGATCAACACAGAAGCGCTCGGCAAGGTCCTGAAATAGGCTTACCTTCTATGAGGCCGATAGCATACGTGCCTCCGGTTCCCAGAGTGAGATTCGCGTCGGGTTTTGGGACCTGATGATAGCTTTTGGACGACCGTAACTGGGGCGCAAAGCCGACAGGCCACTTTGAGGCGCCCCATTGGCACCTTTGTCGAAAACGGTCATTCATGGAAGCTGTCTTGAATGACCGGCTCTGGGTCGGCAGCAGAAGGAATCCACAGTGCGAGTGGGCGGAATAACTGCCAGGTGCCTGAAGCTGACGCCAAACCAGGCCGACAACAGGTGCTCAGAATCTTCGCGCAGACGATACAACCGGATCGCTCGCGCCACAGCTCATAGGTACAGTAAATGAAGGAGCCTTCAGCCCCCACTACCAATTCTCGTGCGGCAGAAGTACTGGTTGAATTCCTCAGCCTTGACTTTATTATGAACTCGTGCGGATTGTTACGCGATGCCGCTGTGTACTACGAACTGGGCAGAACTTGCGGGCAGGATTGATTTCTAACCTAACTAGGAGAGCATCCATGGCACTCAAACCAGGGCCTAAACCGATAGCAAAATCGACAGGGAAACCGGATCAGCGCCGCCGTGATAACAAAACCACACCAGGGAATACACCGTCCCTCAAACCGAGCAAAACCAGCAAGCCCCCCAAAAAGAAATGAAAGAGCGCTCGCGTTAGCTTGCCCTTTCCCAATAGCAGCCTAGCGGCTTTTGGCGGGACCAGCCGTTTATCGCTGCGGCCGTCAACGACAGGGTCTGGTCGACACCTGCCGCGAGCAATCTGCTTGGGTAACGGCAGTAATGTTACTTTCGTCATCCGAAACCTGCCTGTCTCGAAACAATCCCATTCGAGACATAGGCGCTGTCGAGTCGGGCTCGCTAAAGCAGTCATCAGCTGGGAGTGGGAGTGAGTTCCTCTAACGACCGCTTTCGGGCCGGCTGCTACGCGTAGGATAGGTCCGCCAACCCTCTGCCTGGCTACCTCTGGCTGTTGACCTATCATCAACGATTGACCGAGTCCCCGATACTTGGCCGTGGTTAGCACTTGATGCGCTGCCCTGCGGGCGACCTGCTCTATTCGCCTCTGGCGAACCGGGCCTGTAGTCCCGGCCCATGCGGGTGACGATCAGGAGCAGGGAAGCGGAGCGGGAAGGCTTGGTGGACGCACTCTGTCCCGCAGGCCGTTGGCCTGCTCCTGAGGGTGCGGATCTTTTGTGCTGACCCGCTGGCACTCTTGCCTCGCTCATTGCCGGACGCCCGCTGGCCCACAGGCCCGGGCGCAGGGCGTCCGGCGGCTGCGCTCGTGCAAGGGTGCCGATGTGCTTGCTGGATCGCTTCGCGAGCCTGCGGGAACGCCATGGTCTTCGCCCTGTCGTTCCCAAACCGGAACAGCTATCCCCGTTTGACGGGCTGTTGCCGATAGTCCGCGCCAAGGCAGCGATTCCGGTTTTCCCTCCCGTTCTTATCCTCCCCGGAAGGCAGGCCGTAAGCTCGGCGGGCCGATCGTCACCGGCCACTCATGACACTCAAGATCTCGTTGGGGCCGTACCTCGCTGAAGAGCTGGTCCTGCCCTTCGTCCTGGCGGGTGGCGGAAGCCTGACCACCGTGACGCCAAGTCAGTACGCGATTACGGCTAGCGATATTGCCAAGCGTTTCACTGGCGGCTGATCGAGCCGGTCCTTTAGTCCGGCGGAGAGCATTTGCTGACTGTGGGATAGCACGAAGGCGCAATCTTGAATGACGAGTCATTTACGCGCCCAGTGCGCTTTCATTCATCCAAGAGCACATCCCCTTTCATGACTTAATCACGCCCCTGACCAAACCCGGCCAGGCCATGCAACGCGCGCTCATGCGGACCGTGTTGTCATGCTGTGCATGCCTGCCCGCACCACTCCTTCGAGCGACGTTCCCCTCTCTGCGTTCGGTGCAGACCTGTCCGTGCCCGGCCTCATCGGGGCTCAGTCAAAGGGATGGTCCCTTGGACAAAGAAGAGCTTCGAAAGGTCATCAATTATGAAGAACACCGTCACTCTCGTCGGCTTCGTTGGCAACAATCCCGAAATCCGCACCGCTCAGTCGGGGGCCGCAATCACCAACCTCTCACTCGCCACCACACGCAGCTTCAAGGACGGCGAACGCAATCGCCAGACCGAGACCGAATGGCACCGGATCACTTGCTTTAACGGCGCCGGTAAATGCGTCGCCGAGTACGTCACTAAGGGCGCGATGGTCATGGTTACGGGGCGGATCCACTACTCGCGCTGGACCGACAGCGAAGGCCAGACCCGTTATGGCTGCG
>CAZOSI010000043.1:0-19400 GCA_964582485.1 uncultured Novosphingobium sp. | reverse complement strand
GGAGTGGTGGACGCACTAGGGCTCGAACCTAGGACCCGCTGATTAAGAGTCAGCTGCTCTACCAACTGAGCTATGCGTCCACATTCCTGCGTTTCCGCTGGACCCGATTCGCTCGGGAGCGCCCCCTATAACGATTGGTTTGCGCGATGGAAGGGGTTTCTTTGCGCTTTTAGGAAGTGAGTGATCCGCCGCGGCGACTCCAGCGTTCAACCGCCATGATCGTGCCAATGCAGGCCATGTTGGTCATCAGGGCGGAACCACCATGGCTGATCCAGGGCAGAGGGATACCCACTACCGGGGCTAGCCCCATCACCATCAACATGTTGATCGCCATGTAGAAGAATACCGTGAAGGTCATGCCAGCCGCGAGCAGGCTGGAAAATCTGTCGGGCGCCTGACGCGCGACATTGAGTCCCCAGCGGAAGGTCCACAGGAATACTGCAATCACAAACAGCCCACCGACTACGCCCCACTCCTCGGCCATCGTCGCAAAGGCGAAGTCAGTTTGGGCTTCGGGCAGATAATCGAGGTGGCTCTGGCTGCCATTGCCAAAACCCTTTCCCCAGAATCCGCCAGACCCGATCGCGATCTTGGATTGGGTGATGTGATAGCCGGTACCAAGCAGGTCATCCTCGGGATTAAGGAAAGTCAGCACTCGCTTGCGTTGATAATCATGCAGCAGAGTAAAGAAGGCGATCGGGGCTAGCGCTGCTCCGGCCAGTCCAGCACCGACGAACCAGCGCATCGGCAAGCCGGACAGGAACACCACCACAGCGGCTCCGGCGGCAACCGACAGGCCGGTGCCGAGGTCAGGCTGAATGATGACCAGCAGCGTCGGCACCGCGATCAGCGCTGCAGCCGGCAGCAAGGCGCGCCAGTTCCTGGTCATCGCTGGCGGCAAGGTGTCGAAGAAATAGGCCAGGGTCAGGACGATGCCGGGCTTCATCAGTTCCGACGGCTGTAGCTGCATGAAGCCGATATCGATCCAGCGCTGGCTGCCGCCTCTGACGGCGCCAAACAGGTCGACAATCAGCAACAGGACCACCAGCACGCCATAGGCCGGATAAGCGATCGCCTTGAAAAATTCGCGCGGCAGGCGCGAAATCACGAAGGCCATAACCAGGAACACTGCGAAATGGATCGTGTGGAGCAAGGCCCATGGCTGAAGGTTTCCGCTGGCCGCCGAATAGAGGACGACCGAGCCGAAGGTGTTGAGTGCGAACAACGGCAGAATGACCTGCCACGGTTCACGCAAAATGGCTTCGGGAATGATCCGGCGGGTCATGGCTGTGGGGCCTGGGTTGGCGCGGGACTGGCTGCGGTCGCTGGGCTCGGCACAGCAGCAGGCAGGGCCTCGGCCGGTTCCTCGGCGCGGGTGGTTGCCGGCGCGATCGAAGGCGTCTCGATCGGAGCCTGCGCTTCGTCAGCCTTTTTGATGGCGTCCTTGACCGCCTCATCGTCACCGACCTTGGGGGCGGTGGTGCCGTATTGCGAAACGAACGAACGGTACCTTGCGTTCATCCGCTCGGTCGGAGTCCCACCCCAACTTCGCTCCAGCTCATGCAGCCGGGCCAGCGCGGAGGCAGGATCAAACAGGAAGGTCATGACGTCCTTGGCAATCGGCGCGGCTGCGCGGGCGCCAAAGGTGCCATGCTCAACCACCACCGCCATGGCATAGCGGGGTGCGTCGGTGGGCGCGTAACAGACGAACAGGGCGTGGTCACGGCCCTTCCAGTCGCCAAAGTGGCCGCGGGTGACCAGCGCCTTGACCTGCGCCGTCCCGGTCTTGCCGGCCATCTTGATTCCGCCGATGTTGATCCGGCTGCCGGTTCCTGTTCCGGACCCGTTGACCACGGCGGACATGCCTTCGTGCGTCACCTTCAGCATTTCCGGTGTAAACGGCAGATCCGGCCCCGGCGGCATTGTTTTCCCGAACAGCAGGGAAGGAGTGAGGTTCTTGCCCGATGCGATCCGCGCGGTCATCACCGCAAGTTGCAGCGGGGAAACCGAGACGTAGCCCTGGCCGATCGAAGCGTTGAGCGAATCGGCCGCGCTCCATTCCTGCTTGTAGCGCCGCATTTTCCAGGCCGCGTCGGGGATCGTGCCATAGCGCTGGTTTGTCCCGGGCAGGTCGAATTCCTGCCCCAGGCCGAGCATTTTGGCGACCGGAGCGATCGCATCATAGCCAACCCGGTGCGCCATGGCCCAGAAATATGTATTGCAGCTGTGCTCGATAGCCTGGCGCATGTCGACTGACCCGTGCACCGCGTCGCAGCGGAAATAGCGGCTTCCGAGCCGGTAGCCGCCGGGGCAGCCGATCCGCTCATCCGGATCGACCCCGTGCAACTGCAAGGCCAGCGTTGCCATCGGCTTCATCGTTGATCCCGGCGGATAGAGCCCGCGCATTGCCTTGTTCAGCAGCGGGATGTGATCATCCTCGTTGAGCATCTTCCATTGCAAGCGGCCAATCCCCCCGGCGAAACCGTTAGGATCGAACGCCGGCATTGAAGTCAGCGCCAGAATCTCGCCGCTGTGGCAATCGACCACCACCACGGCAGCGGATTCAAGTCCGATCCGGCGCGAGGCATAGTCCTGCAAAGGCGCGTCGATGGTTAGCCGGATCGACTGGCCGGGTACGTCGTCGCGATGCTCGAGATCACGGACGAACTTGCCGTTGGCGGTCACTTCGACCCGCTGTGCCCCGGGTTGGCCGCGCAGCAGGTTCTCGAAATGCTTCTCGAGTCCGTCCTTGCCAATCTTGAAGCCCGGGGTGACGAGCAAGGGATTGCGTTCTTTTTCATACTCCCGGGCGGTGGCAGGACCGACATAGCCGACCAGGTGGGCCACCGATGGGCCTGTGGGGTACCAGCGGGTAAAGCCCTGGTGCGCCACCACCCCAGTCATTTCCGGCAAGCGGACCAAAACCTTGTCGAAGTCCTTCGGTTCAAGTCCGGAAACGACTTCGATCGGCTGATAGCCGCGGGCCTTTTCCAGCTTGTCTTGCAGGTCCTGGACCTGGACCGCGTCGAAGCCGAGCAGGCTGCCGAGCGTCATTACAGTCTTGTCCTTGTCGACCAGCCGTTCGGGGATGATGTCGATCCGGAACTCAACCCGGTTCGACGCCAGTTGGGCGCCGCGACGATCGAGGATCGCTCCGCGCCGCGGCGGAATCAGGGTCAGGTTGACGCGGTTGCTTTCCGATGCAGTGGTGTACTTCTCGTTCTGGACCAGCGCGATCCAGCCGATCCGGGCAGCAAGCAAAACGCCGACCGCGGTCTGCAGACCGCCGATCAGGAACGAGCGCCGCTCGAAACTGTTCTTCAGCGTTCCGGAGCTGACGTGCGACGACCCGTCGAGCATGGCTAGAACTTCCGGATCGGAATCAGGCGGAACCGGTCAAACGCGCCGACCAGGGTGGCGGCAATCGGGTAGGCCAGGATCGACAGCACGATCTGCGGCAGCAATTGCACGAGGCTTGAATTCCCGCCGGCGAGATCGGCGAGCTGTGCGGCTATCAGGATGTAGAACGTTACAATCCCGCTAGCTGCGAGCCAGTTCAGCTCAACCCCGCGCCAGGGGAATCGCACTTCGACCACATCAAGCGCGATCATGGTTGCCGACCACAGCAAAACCGCCGAACCGAACGGTTGCCCGGAATAGAGATCGTCGAACAGGCCCAGCGGCAGGCCGGCCCAGACTGGAAATAACCCAGGGCGCAGTTGCTGCCAGGCTACCAGCAGGATGAAACCAAGCGGAGGAACCAATGGCGCCGAACTGATGATCGGAAAGGCCGGGCTGAGCGAGCCGAGCATGACCAGCAGCCAGGGCAGCGCGATCGCCAGAGTTGGTGAAGGAGCGCGGTTGATCCGCGGCTTGCCGAAATCGCGCAGCGTTTCGGTCAGCGGCTCGGCCAGGGGAAGGGGCATCAGCGCGCCTCCGGCTGGGTTGCTGCGCTCGCAGCGAGTTCGTCATACAAGGGCTCGACGGCAACGAATTCGGTCATCCCGGGATCGCTCAGCGGACGAGCTATTGCGCCATCGGGAAGCAGCGAAACCACCACTGCCACAACCTGGTTGGGACGGAACAACCCACCCGATCCGGAAGTGACAATCGCATCGCCCTTGCGCAGCGGATTGATGCCGGTTGCTGCGAGACGGATCTTGATCGTGCCGTCACCCATGCCAGTCGCATAGGCCTGTAAGCCATCCTGGGCTCGGCGCACCGGGATTGTGCTTTCGGTGTCGGTGATCAGCAGAATTCGCGCCGTGGCCGGGCCTACTTCAAGCACGCGACCGACCAGTCCCTGCGGCGCGTGCACCGCCATGCCGACCTTTACCCCGTTACGGCTTCCCGCGCCAAGTGTCGCAAAGCGGCGGGTCGAGGAGGAGGTGGAGCCGATCAGACGGGTGACCACGACCGGGCGTGGATCGCTTTCGATCAGGCCGAGCATGGCCTTGAGCCGGGCATTCTCATCTTTGAGCGCGGCCTGTTCAGCCAGTTGCACACGGGCTTCGGCCACTTCGCGCTCTAGCTTGGCAACGCGGCTCCCTCTGGTGAAATAACCGCCGACGATAGAGAGCCAGCCCTGGCTTTCGCTCCGCAGCTCCGCTCCTGCCTGGCCGACCGGTGCGACAGCCCCACTGGCATTCGATCGCGCTCCGGCGAAAGCGGAATTGTCGCTCAGTGAAGCGATCAGCAACAGCACGCCGATTCCCAGGCCAAACACGGCCGCCAGATACTGAAAAAACGTGCTGTACTGCGCCCGGCGGGAATGGCCCGGGCGCCGCTTGCCTGGCGCCACCATGCGGACCTACTCCCCTTTGTCGGCTGCGCGAGCCATCACCCCGGTGTCCGCTCAGGCCGTCATCAAGACGCCGCGATAGATCGGATCCTCCATCGCCCGGCCAGTGCCGAGTGCGACGCAAGACAGCGGATCTTCGGCGATCGTCACTGGCAGGCCGGTTTCTTCGCGCAGGTATTCGTCGAGGCCGTGGATCAGCGCGCCGCCGCCGGTCAGGACGATGCCTTGATCGACAATATCGGCGGCGAGCTCCGGAGCGGTATTTTCCAGTGCGATCCGAACCCCTTCGACGATTGCGCCGATCGGTTCGGACAGGGCTTCGGCGATGTTGGCCTGGGTAATCGTGATTTCCTTGGGCACACCGTTGACCAGATCGCGGCCCTTGATGTGGATCGTCTCGCCGATCCCGTCAGCCGGCACCGTGGCGCAGCCGTGATCTTTCTTGATCCGCTCTGCCGTGGCTTCGCCGATCAGCAAGTTGTGATGGCGGCGGACGTAGGAAACGATCGCTTCGTCCATCTTGTCCCCGCCGACGCGGACCGAAGTGGTATAGGCGAGGCCGCGCAGCGAAAGCACTGCAACTTCGGTTGTGCCGCCGCCGATATCGACCACCATCGAACCGACCGGCTCGGTCACCGGCATGTCGGCCCCGATCGCCGCGGCCATCGGTTCAAGGATCAGATAGACCGCGCTGGCGCCGGCATTGCTGGCCGCGTCACGGATCGCGCGCCGTTCGACCGAGGTCGAGCCTGAGGGTACGCAGATCACGATTTCCGGATAGCGGAGCAGGCTCTTCTTGCCGCCATGGACCTTGCGAATGAAATACTTGATCATCTCTTCCGCAACTTCGATGTCGGCAATCACCCCATCGCGCAGCGGGCGGATTGCTTCGATGCTGTCAGGCGTCTTGCCCATCATCATCTTTGCTTCATCGCCAACGGCCTTGACCTTCTTCACGCCATTGATTGTCTCGATGGCGACAACCGACGGCTCGTTCAGGACGATTCCTCGATCCTGAACATAGACCAACGTATTGGCTGTGCCGAGGTCAATCGCCATGTTCTGGGTGCCGAATTTGAAGAATCGAGAAAGGAACGAAGCCATTGAAATGTCCGTGTTTTTGCAGCCACTTACCGCGACTCGCGCGGCAGCGAAAGGCCGTTGCGTTGGCGTGGAAGCGCACCCCCTAGCGCAAGGCGTAACGAAAGGCCAAAAAATTGTGTCGATTGGTCACTTTCGATGCACTCCCTGGCTCGAATTTCCGGCGTTTCATCGCTAGGCCCTGTACTATGTCCGTGATCCGCCGCCTTCCCGAAGACCTGGTCAACCGCATCGCTGCGGGGGAAGTGGTTGAACGGCCGGCCTCGGCGCTCAAGGAACTGGTCGAAAATGCGATCGATGCCGGGGCAATCAACATCATTGTGCGGCTTAGCGAAGGCGGTCTTGGCGGGATCGAAGTAACCGACGACGGCTGCGGAATGACCGCCGCCGAAATGGCACTTGCGCTCGAGCGGCATGCTACCTCCAAGCTGCCCGATGAGCATATCGAGCTGGTCGCCACGCTCGGGTTCCGCGGTGAGGCCTTGCCCTCGATTGCTTCAGTTGCGCGGCTGACGCTTGAAAGCCGGCCGCGCGGTGCAGGTGAAGGCTGGCGGCGGGTGGTCGATCATGGCGCATTGGTTGAGGAAGCTCCGGCCTCCCTGCCGCCGGGCACGCGGATCCGGGTTGAGGACCTGTTCGGCAAAGTGCCAGTGCGGCGCAAGTTCCTTCGTTCGGCCCGCAGCGAATATGCCGCTTGCCTCGATGTGGTCCGGCGCCTGGCCATGGCGCGTCCCGATATCGGCTTTGTGCTTGAGCACGATGGGCGGCGGGTGCTGGCGGTCAGGCCGGGTGAAGAGCTGGCGGCACGGGTCGGCCAGATCGTCGCGCGCGAGCTGGCCAGCGATGGGGTGGCGATCGAGCTTGAACGCGGATCGGCGCGGCTGACCGGTGTTGCCGGCCTGCCGACCTTCAACCGGGGGGTGGCCGACCACCAATATCTGTTCGTCAATGGCCGCCCGGTGAAGGACCGGCTGTTGGTCGGCGCGGTGCGCGGGGCCTATGCCGATATGCTGGCGCGTGATCGGCATGCGGTACTCGCCCTCTTCCTCGATATCTCGCCCGAGGAAGTCGACGTGAACGTCCACCCGGCCAAGACCGAGGTACGGTTCCGTGATCCGGCTTTCGTTCGCGGGTTCATCGTTTCGGGCCTGCGCCATTCGCTTGAAGCGGCGGGCCAGCGCAGCGCGCAGGCCCCGGCTGCATCGGCGATGGGTAACTGGCAAGCCGAGCCGATTGCACGCGAACCGGCTTCAGCGCTCGCTTCGCTGTTTGCCCGCCAGCATGGATCAAGCGGATTGCGCGAGGCGTCGAGCGCCTGGCGAAGTTATGAGGCTGAGGTTTTTGCTCAGCCTGCCGCCCGCGCTGAAGCGGCCCTGGAGGATGTCCAGCCCTCGGTCAGTCATCCGCTGGGGGTTGCGCGCGGACAAGTGGCCCAAACCTATATCGTCGCCGAGGCCGAAGACGGGCTGGTGATAGTCGATCAGCACGCCGCGCACGAACGGCTTGTGCTCGAACGACTCAAGGCTGCAGGCGCGCAAGATGCCATCACCAAGAGTCAGGCACTGCTGATTCCCGAAGTGGTCGAACTCGATGAGCCTGACGCTGACCGGGTCGAGGGCGCGGCGGCAACGCTGGCGGATTTCGGCCTGGCGCTCGAACGCTTCGGTCCAACCGCCATACTGGTCCGGGCGGTCCCTGCCGCGCTAGCCAAGGGTGATGTCCAGGCCCTGGTCCGCGACATTGCCGACGACCTCGCGCAGAACGGCGCGGCGTTGCTGCTCGAAGAACGGCTCGATCTGGTGCTGGCGACCATGGCCTGCCACGGCTCGGTGCGGGCCGGGCGAGTGCTCAGTGTCGCCGAGATGAATGCTCTGTTGCGGGAGATGGAAGTGACTCCGCGCTCTGGCCAGTGCAACCATGGGCGGCCAACCTGGGTGAAATTGAGCATGAGCGACGTTGAGAAGCTGTTCGGGCGGAAGTAGCGTCAATCGTCCAACTCCAGCTCGGGTCGATCAGCTTCCCGCCATTCACCAATTGCCCTGCCAACCATTCCAGATTTTCTCGAGCCAGGCGAAGATCTCGAAGCGAAGCATCCACAGCATTGCCGCAACCGCGAAACCGATCAGCACTTTGCGGCGCTTCCAGCCATTGACCAATTCACCATTGCCAAGCCGCAGCGGGGTCCTGAGCCGGTCGATCAGGATTAGTGGGTAGAAGAAGCCGATCAGAACCGGAATGCCGATCAGGGCCAGATACCACCACTTCGATTGAAGCCCCAGCATCGACAGCAGCAGCGAACCGAACATCAACAGTGGGATCGCGCAGACGATCACAATCGGCAACGATGTGTATTCGGCTTTATGCTCGCGAACTTCGTGCATCATCGCTTCGCGATTGGCCTTGCTGGCCGCGGCTTGATTCACCTCGGCCTGTTCGGGATCTTCTGCGCTCACGCTTCGCCGCGCACCCGGATCAGCCCAATCCCCGTCATGCTCATTACCATCTGGTCGTCTTGGTTGAAGACCCGGATCGCTGACCGCATCGAGCCCATTTCGGGGCGTGAGCGGCTGCGGGTTTTTTCCAGCAGTTCGGTTTCGATCCGCAGCACATCGCCGGGATAGACGGGGCGGTGCCAGCGCAGCTCGTCCTGTCCGGGCGAGCCAAGGCCTGCCTGCCTGCGTTCGGTCAGGTTGTCGACCAGCATCCGCATGACCATTGCGCAGGTATGCCAGCCGCTGGCCGAAATGCGGCCGAAATGGGTTTGGGCGGCGGCTTCATCGGAAAGGTGGAAGGGTTGGGGATCATACTTCTGCGCGAATTCGATCACTTCCTCGCGGGTGACTTCATAGCGCCCGAAGGCGGCCTTGGCACCGACCTCAAGGTCTTCGAAATAGACCAGCCCTTTCTTACCCATCGTCAGTTCCCCAAGCTTATCCGTGCAAACAGCGTATAGCCCCATGGGTTGTCGCCATAGGCCGCGTCAAGCGCCGCCGGTTTTGCATAGGCGGCGAGCGAACCGCCCAGCGCCAGTTCGAACGGACCCATCGGGATCCGCCGGGCATAGCCGGCCTGGAACTTGGTGACGCGGAACTTCACATCATGCAGCGGATCGTGATGATCGGGAAACAGCTCGTCGTTGGCAACATTTTCGATCCGGCCGAACAGACTGTTGTTCCGGTCAATGTCCCAATTTACCTCGCCCAGAAAGGCGCTGAGTGTTTCGCCCGGAACCCGCTTCCTGGCCGAATAGGCCGCCATCGCCGACAGGCCCTTTTTGTTGGCATAGTTGGCTGAAGCCGTGAACCGGCGTTCGTTTTCACCGGGGTGCGCCGCTTCCGGCTCCTGCATCTCGCCATAACTTGCCTGGAACGCCCAGTTCGGCGTTGGCGTCAGCGTGGCGCGGACCGACCAGCTATCCAGTTTGGGTGTTTCAATATTCCAGCGTGCTTCATCGGGTTCGGCCCCGCGAAAGGCGCTGGCTTCGATCTGCCACTTGGGAGCAGCATAACCCAAAGTAACCACGCCATAGGTAATATGGGTAGAGTCGAACCAGTGGTGGGCTATCGGCGGTTCGGGATTATACCGGGCAGAGCCGCGGTGCATGAAGGCGGAGGGCCCCAGCGCCGGCTCACCCACCGGGCCGCCATAGACGAACACCGTTCCGCTTCCGGCATTGATATCGACCCGCGCCGCCAGTTCCATGAACAGGTCGTGCGGGTGTTGGCGATCAACAAGTGGCAAGCCGCGGGCAGTCTCACCGCTGGCGAACAGATTGGGATAGCCTTCCGGGTCCATCGCCGGATCCAGGCTGAGCATCGACTTGAACTGGATCTTGCCCCAGCTTGTCTCGCGCTGGGCCGAAAGCATAGCCATGGTGGGGACATAGGTCTTGCTTTCACCGCGCGGCCCCTTGTGATCGGTATATTGCAGCGACGCGCTGCCATGCGCCATCAGCATCCAGTCACCGGACATGATGTGCTGGCCCTTCATCGGCCCTTCGCCTGCGGGCAGGCGGGCGGTGCCGGAACCTTCGGCGTAGGCTATCCGGGTGCCATTGCACATGCAGTCTTCCGAAGACTCCACGTCCATCCCAGAATGGTCCATCTTCGAATGATCGACAGGCGGCGGAGTGGCGGGAGCAGTAGGCTGCGGCATGTCGTGTCCGGCATGGCCGGAATGATCCTGCGCCAAAGCTGGCGAGGCAAATGCAGTCGCGCCCAGCATAGCCGGGATAATCAGGCGTTTCATGGGTATCGTCCAGATATGAGGTGATCCTTGCGGCAACGCACGGGTTGCCGGCGGGGTTCCTCAGGCCTTGGGTGGAGGCGTGTCCGGTCCGGCGCGGGTCTGGGGCAATTGCACCGCGAGCTGGGCGGTGGGGAGCGCTTCAGCCGAAATCGGAGCCGCCAAGGCAGGCGCCATCCCGTCATATCGGGCGATACAACCGATGCATTCGTGTTTCTGCCTATGATCCTGCTGTGGCGCTTGCTTGGCGGACTTGTGGCAATCGTGCTCCGCCTGCGCTTTGGTACCAGGCATCTGCGCCATTGCATGGCCCGCCGGCATCGCCAGCGCGGGCAGGGTCAGACATATTGCCAGAAATGAGAGGAACAGGCGGCGCAGCATCGCGTGGGACATAAGCCATGTGCCCCAGCGGTTCAATGCCGGGTCAGCCGATTTGCTCGCGTCGGAGCGGACCTAGACGTTGAACTTGAAGTGCAGCACGTCGCCGTCCTGCACGACGTATTCCTTGCCTTCCTGGCGCAGCTTGCCAGCTTCCTTGGCGGCGTTTTCTCCGCCGAGGCCAATGAAGTCATCATAGGCGATCGTCTCAGCGCGGATGAAGCCGCGCTGCATGTCGGAGTGGATTTCGCCCGCCGCTTCGGGGGCCTTGGCGCCCTGATGCACGGTCCAGGCGCGCGCTTCCTTGGGGCCGACGGTGAAGAAGGTGATCAGGTGGAGCAGATCATAGCCCGAGCGGATCACGCGAGCGAGACCGGTTTCATGCAGGCCCATTTCCTCGAGGAACACCATCCGTTCCTCGTCGTCCATCCCGGTCAGTTCGCTTTCGATCGCAGCCGAAACGATCACCGCATTGGCGCCCTCGGCCTTGGCCTTTTCGAATACCCGGGCGGAAAAGGCATTGCCCTGCGCCGCCGATTCTTCTTCGACGTTGCAGACATAGAGGACCGGCTTGGCGGTGAGCAGCTGCGCTTGATTGAACACCCGCAGCTCTTCCTCGTCGGTGGGCCGGGCCAGCCGCGCGGGTTTGCCTTCGCGCAGCAGCTCGAGCGCGGGGGCGAGCACAGCGGCGATCAGCTTGTTTTCCTTGTCGCCCTGTGCGGCCTTCTTCTGCGCAGCGGGAACGCGCTTTTCGAGGCTTTCGAGGTCTGACAGCATCAGCTCGGTCTCGACCGTTTCAGCATCGGAGACCGGGTCGATCTTGTTGTCGACGTGCTGGATATCGTCGTTCTCGAAACAGCGCAGCACGTGGACAATTGCGTCGACCTCGCGGATATTGCCGAGGAACTGGTTGCCGAGCCCTTCGCCCTTGCTCGCCCCGCGCACCAGGCCGGCGATATCGACAAAGCCCAGCTGGGTCGGGATGATCTTCTGGCTGCCGGCAATCGCCGCCAACTTATCCAGTCGCGGATCGGGCACACCGACGTTGCCAACGTTGGGTTCGATCGTGCAGAACGGATAGTTGGCCGCCTGCGCCGCCTGGGTCTCGGTCAGCGCATTGAACAAGGTGCTTTTGCCGACATTCGGCAGACCGACGATACCGCAACGAAAACCCATTACCTACTCCGCATCAGGTGCAATGGCGCGCCCATAGCGGGGCAGGGTCAGTTTGGCCAGTTTAGAGGATAGGCTGCCGTTTTCACGGAAATTTTAGTGGCAGCAGGTTATGGCGCGAGCATGAAATCACTCCGTCTCGTCTCACTTGCGCTGGCATTGGCGCTGGCCGGTTGCGGCGAATCCCCCGCGGACCAATTGGCAACTGCGAAACAGGAGCTGGCCGAGCGTGATTTCGCTTCGGCCCGAATCGTCCTGATTTCAGGTCTGCGTGACGATCCAGACAACCGGGATATGCTGACTTTGCTGGCAGATACCCAGCTACGCCTTGGTGATGCGGAAGGCGCGCAGAGCACGGTCGAGCACCTTGCGAAGAGCGGTGGGGACGCAAGTGGGGTAATTCGGTTCCGTGCTGAGATTGCCTTGCTTAAAGGGTTTCCGGACGAAGCAATCAAGCTTTTGGCAACGGACCGGAACAGCGAAAGTTTCAGGATCAAAGGTCTGGCGCTTAGAGCCAAGGAGCAACCCGGCGATGCCATAGACATGTTCGAGAGCGGTATGGAAGTGGCGCCATCGGCGCGGCTTGGCCAGTCGTATGGCGCGTTGCTGACCGCGGCCAATGATACGCCGGGAGCGCATAGGCTGGCTGCGCAGCTGTGGCAGGTTGCCCCGGGTAGCTACGAAGCGCTGATGCTCAAGGGAGATGTCGCGCTGCTCGAAAGCCGTGCCGACGCAGCGATCGCGGCTTTTGGGCAGGCAGCCAAGGCATTTCCTGTGCGGACCGAGCCGCTGCTCGCTCAGGTGGATGCGCTCGAACGGGCGGGGCGCGCGAAAGAGGCCACACCGCTGCTCAATCAAGCCGCCCAGCTGGCACCTGACAGCCGCGATGTGGCCGCGATGCAGCTCCGCATCGAATCCTCATTGGGGCAATGGGACAAAGTTGCCGAGTATCTTCAATCAGTGGAAACGACGCTGGCTCCGGCTTCGGCCGAGGGTATGCTCTATGCCGAAGCGCTGCTGCGGATTGGTCGGCCCGAGCAATCGCGCGCGATGCTGGCGCGGGTCATCCAGCAAGAGCCGGGAAATTCCTATGCACAGCGGCTGATGGCAGAAGCCCAACTGGCGACCAACGATTCAGACGGTGCGTTCGCATCGTTGCAGGATCTCATCACCGGACGATTTACGCCGAGGCCTTTGCTTGAATTGGCGATCACGGCTGGTCGCGCCGCCGGTGAGCCGGGCGTGGAGGCGATAGAGCAGCGCCTGGTTGATCCCGACTATCTTGCTTTTGAGCGCAACATTCTCGCTGGCGATGCTGCGGCCAAGCGTGGTGATTGGGCTGGTGCGGCTGCTAGTTATCGCCAACTGCTGGGATTCGAGGTCAGCGCGGAGATACTCGGTAACCTCTCTTATGCTTGTTCGATGAGCGGCGATCACGATGCCGCGATCGGTTTTGCTGATCAGGCGCTCATGCTAGCTGCTGGCCAGCCGAGCATGCTGCACGCCGCCGCGTTTGCCAGAATCGCCGGAAATCGCGACCTGGCAAAGGCCAAGTCCCTGCTCGAGCAGGCTTTGGCCCTGGAACCCAGGAATCTCGAATTTGTGGTCCGGCTCAAAACGCTAGAGGCCGCCGCCGGATGATCCGGCAGCGGCCCCTGAACTTCGCAATCAGCCTGGACTGATGATCAGCGCTTAGCGCTTGCGACGGCGGGCGAAGCCCAGGCCGAGCGCTGCCAGACCCATCATGCCGAGCATGCCCGGTTCCGGAACCGACGTGCCGCCGCTTGAGCTCGAAGTGGTGGTGCCGCCGCTGGTCGAGCCACCGCTGGTGCTCGAGGTGGTTCCACCGCTGGTCGAGCCACCACTGGTGCTCGAAGTGGTTCCACCGCTGGTCGAGCCGCCGCTGGTGCTCGACGAAGTGGTGCCGCCGCTGGACGAGGTGCTGCTGGTGCTCGACGACGAACTGCCGTGGCCGCAGCCCGGCGAGTGCCTGTGCCCACCGGACGAACCGCCCCAGGTGCTACCCCAGGTTGCATGAGCCGGAACGGCGATGGCGATGGCGCTGAGAGCAGTGGCCGAAACAAGAATTTTGCGGATCATCGGTAGTGGGTCCCTTTTGCTATGGTTGACACCAAACCTAGCAATGCCCGTGCCAGATGAAGAAACCTGCGTAAGACAATGGTTAACAAGTCAAACCCGGCCAGCGGTTTGTTTAAAATATCGACATCGCAATCGTCTGCAGCCCGTGCGTTTTGAGGATTTTGGGGACCTGCGACCGGGGCTCGCAACGGCTTTCTCAGGCCGCGGATAACCAGCCTTCGGCCTCATTAGGGCTCCGCAGCCGCACCACGGTGCCTGAAAACTCCCGCAGAATCTGGCCATTGCGATGGTGCCACCCGGCGCGGAAGCGGGCGATGTAGAACAGAAATTCCAGGCTGAGCCGTTCAGGGCAGTCTGCGGTCATATCGGGCCGCGTCTGGCCGCGATATTGCCACCAGCGTTTGAGCGCGCGCCACAGGCAGAGCGCGGTTGGATAGTCAAGCCAGACCACCATATCCGCCCGCTCGATCCGCAGCGGCAGCGTCGACCCATAGTTTCCGTCGATGATCCAGCGGGGCTGGGCAAGGACCTCTTTCACCTCAGCAAGGGCTGCGGTGCGGTCACGTTCCTGCCAGTTGGCAAGCCAGTGCAGCCTGTCCATGTGATAAAGCGGCAATCCGGTCCGTTCGGCGAGGGCGTGCGCAAAGGTCGACTTGCCGGCACCCGGCGATCCGATCACCAGAACGCGTTCCACCGGTTCAATCCGCCAGGCGCAGCGCCAGCTCGCTCATGAAACGGGCATCATCGCCTTTGGCCAGCCAATCGGCTTCGGCGGCGATCGCCCCAAGCATGTCGGCCAGGGGGTCCATCTCGGCCTTGGCGTAGTTGCCAAGGACGTGGCCGGTCACCCGGTCCTTGTGCCCGGGATGACCGATCCCGATCCGCACCCGGCGGAAATCCGGACCCAGGTGCTGGTCGATTGAGCGCAGGCCGTTGTGGCCAGCCAAACCACCGCCAGTGCGGACCTTGACCTTGAATGGGGCCAGATCGAGCTCATCGTGGAATACGGTGAGGGCATCGGTATCGAGCTTGTAGAACCGCAGCGCTTCGCCAACTGCGCGGCCGCTTTCATTCATGAAGGTCGCAGGCTTCAGCAGTAGCACTTTTTCCCCACCGATCCGGCCTTCCTGAACCCAGCCGAGGAACTTCTTCTGAATCGGGCCAAATCCATGAACATCTGCCAGCACATCGCAGGCCATGAAGCCGACATTGTGCCGGTGCAGTGCATATTGCGGTCCGGGATTGCCCAGACCTACCCAGACTTGCACGGTCATGCCCCTCTTTTGTAGTTACTTGCCGCCGGATGATTTCAGGAAGGCCAACTGGCCCTGATCGGCGGCATTTATGCACTGCAAGGTCTGCTCTGATTGCACGCGCACTTCCAATTGTGCTGCCCGCGCCCACCGGCGTGTAATTTCGGCGTTGAGGTCAGGATTCTTCGGACCAGCGTCGAGCCGGCCAATGTAATAGGCCATAGCTCGTTCTGACCGGTTCTGTAGGCGCAGGGACATGGTGCGTTCCTGCTCTGACATGCCAGGCTTATTTGACTCGCGCAGCGTCCCGGCGAGGATTTTCATCACGCGGACGGCGCAATCAAGGTCATCGAGCGGCGTCTGCGTCGATTCAACCGGCGGCGGCGTCGGCTGCGGGCGGTTGTCATTCTGGGAATAGGCCGGTTCGCCAAGGACAAGGGCAGCAATGGCCAGGATTGAGGCGGCGCGGATGGTCATGGTGATCCCTTGAAAAGAAAAGCCGGACCGTGTTGTCACGGCCCGGCTGAACTTTGGCTGACGAAAGCCCTTGCGGTCAACCGCGATGCGGTCAGGCGCCGGCTTCGGTCTTGGCGTTGTCGCCTTCTTCGCTGCGCAGGCCCGAAGGGGCAACGATGGTGGCGATGGTGAAGTCACGATCGGTGATCGCACTCTTCGAACCGGCCGGCAGGGTAACGTGGCTGATGTGGATCGAATCGCCCACGTCAAAACCGGTCACGTCGATCGCGATGTCATCGGGGATCTTGTCCGCTTCGCAGACCAGTTCCAGTTCGTGACGGACCACGTTGAGCACGCCGCCGCGCTTGAGGCCCGGGCTGGCAGCTTCGTTGACAAACAGCACGGGCACTTCGACGTGAACGGTCGAATTGGCCGAAAGCCGCAGGAAGTCGGCATGGAGCGGGCGATCGTTGACCGGGTGGAAGGCAACATCCTTGGGCAGGGTGCGGACGGTTTTGCCGCCAACTTCCACTTCGACGATCGAGTTGAAGAAGTGGCCGGTGCCCAGCTGCTTGCGCAGCAGCTTTTCTTCGACGTGGATCGCCAGGGGTTCTTCATTACCGCCATAGACAACGGCAGGGACGCGGCCTTCACGACGCAGTGCACGGGAGGCTCCCTTGCCTGCCCGTTCGCGCGTCTCGGCCGGCAGGGTCAGCGTTTCGCTCATAACTCAAGCCTTTCGAAATTCGTAAGTTGGTCCATTTCTCCGTCACGCCTCCAGGGATGACCATGACGGGAAGCGCGGGCCGTTAGCGGCAAAGCGGGGGAAATGCAAGCAATCCCCGGCGAGGGCGGCGCTATTGCAGCCGGGTTACCTTCCAGCCGCGCGCTGTCAGCAGGGCCGGAAGCCCGTCCGTGCCAGCAAGGTGCGCCGCACCCACCGCTACAAACGGGCGCGCACCGGCGGTCAGCATCGCTTCAAGCTTGCTGACCCAGGCCCGGTTGCGGCCGACCAGTAAGGCCTCGCGCAGGACAGGGGCCTTGGCGAAATCCTGGTCGGTTACCCGCGCAATCAGCGTCATATCGCCGCGAGCCCAGGCTTGCTGGAGATCATGGATCTGCATTTCGCGGCCATCCGCCTCGATCAGCACGGCGTCGAGCAGGGCGCGCTGGGCGCCCTCGGGCAAGGCGTCAAAGATCGCCAACTGGTTCCGCGCCCCTTCGAATTCCTCGATCGGGCCTTGCCAGGCCAGGGCAATCGCCCGGTCGATACCGTTGCTGCTTTCAACTGCGCTGGCAGCTGCGGCTGCATTCTGCAGCATCAGGGCCGCCGCCCAGGTTTCATAAGGATCGAGCGATCCCGGCTGCATCCCGCCGGCCTTAATGTCTTCGCTCAGGTCATCGCGCAGATCCGGCTGGACCCGCGCATCCAGTGGCGGAAGGCCCGGTGACTGCGCCAGGTCGGCAAAGGCCTTGGCGGTCTTTGCGTCGTCGGTGATGTCGGCCACTTCAAGGACGAGCCGGTCCGCACCCTTCAGTGCGGCATCGACCTTGGCCGAGCGCCATTCGACCGGTTCGGGCAGGGCGTGGATGGTGCCGAACAGCCAGGCCTTCTCGCCCTTTGGCCCTTCGACCAGCCACAATGCCGGATGGACCTCTGGCGCGCGGGCGCAGCTCGCCAGCGCCAGCAGGGCCAGCAGCGCCGCGACCAGCCTATTGGACACGAACCGCCTTGATCCCGCTCTTGGCGAGGAAGGCCTGAACCGAATCCTTGCCGCCAAGATGGCCGGCGCCTACTGCGACGAAGACCACGCCGGGCTGGTCCATCCGATTGTCGAGCCAGACGGCCCAGTTCTTGTTGCGGTTGGTCAGCAGGGCTTCAAACAGTGCCGCATCGTCGGTTTCGGCATTCATCAACTCGGCAAGTCCGGCAGCGTCGCCCTTGCTCCAGGCCGCGACCATCTTGTCGATCTGCGGTTTGATCTCAGGGATGCCGTCGATCACCTCGAACAGATATCGCTTCTGATGTTCGGGCTGCAGACCATTGAAGATGCCGAGCTGGAAGTCGAGCGTTTCCAGCCCCGTGCGCGGACGGCCCAGTTCCTTGTTGCGCTTGCCCAGCTGGCTTTCGACCCCGCTATCGAGCGAGTAGCCGGCCTTTTGCAAGGGCAGGGTAGCCAGCGCCACCGCGGCGAACCACGGTTTGTAGCGATCGAAGGCGCCGGGCGGCAGGCCAAGGCCGGTCATTGCTGCTTCGAACTTGGCCTTTTCATCGGCCGACATGCCTTCGCGCAGGCTCTGCCCGGCGGGCAGGGTGCCGTGCTTGAGCATCATCGAGATGCTCTCTCCTTCCGATACTTCGGGAATTTCGGTGACCAGTTCCTGTGACCGTTCGAACGCCGTCTGCAGCTTCCCGTTGTACCATTCGATCCCCTTGGGCAGCAGGTGAACCGTGCCGAAAAGGTAGATCGTGGTGTCCTTGTCGGAGATCTTCCACAACGCGGGTTTGGCCATGACCGAAACGACCGGGGCAGCGGCGGGCTTGGTCGGAGTGGCGGTCTGTTGGGCGATGGTGGAAGGGCCAAGCAGGGCGAGGGCACTGGCACCGGCTGCGATCAGGAGTTTGCGAAGCTTCATGGCAGGGTCTTTCTGTGGATGGGAGGATTTTTGAAAGCTGAACAATCGGGATTAGCGGTACTTTTGCCACAGCCAGCCAGCGTACCAGATCGCCACGATGATGGCGAAAGTGATGGCAGCATCATAGGGCGGGGCCAGACCGCCCCTGGCGGCGATCCACCAGGCAAGAGTAACAAGGATGTATGCGTTCAAGGCGATGGTTGAAGCAAAACCTTGTGCCGCGCGTTCATGCTCGTCGATGTTGCGAAAATAGACGATCGAGATCAATGCTACGATACCCAATGCAAGCAGCAACGCTAACGCGATCCCGGGCGGCAGCGGCGCTTCGGATAGCGCTGCGCGGAAAGTGGAGCCGAAGCTGGTGTGATCCGCTTTTTTGGTGCCCAGAACGGTTGCAGCGCCTATCACCGCGCCCAGCGCGATACTGAACGCCCACAGCGTTTTCACCAAGCGGGTCCGCGGGCCGCTCTTTTCGCGGCCAAGGCCAAGTATCCGCTGGACCTGCACAATCAGCTGCCAGCAGATCAGTGCGGCGAACAGGACGACCGGCGTGCCGACCAGAACATCGCCGGACGAAATGCCTCCGCCGGTGTGACTGGTAAAGAACCCTACGATCACGCCCACGGAAAAGATCAGCGCAAAGGTCAGGCCGATCACGATTGCCAGGCGAACCGGCCAGGTGTCGGTCCAGCGACGAGCTTCAGTTGTGGGTGGCATCGAAAATTTCCTCAATCGGCATTTCGAACAGGTGGGCGATGCGGAAGGCCAGTGGCAGCGACGGATCGTGCTTGCCGGTCTCGATCGCGTTGACCGCCTGGCGCGAAACGTCGAGCCGTTCGGCGAGGTCCGCCTGGCTCCAGTCGCGCATGGCGCGCAGGACCTTGAGCTTGTTCTTCACCTAGGCATCCCGCCAGCGCTGCCACTTGTAGAGGCAGATGAACAGGAACGGCAGGTAGAGCGCAGTCCAGAAGACCACTTGCAGCATGCCGGTGGCATAGGCGATTATCACCAGTTCTTCAGGGGTGCCCAGCTGGCTGGGGAGCGAATCCGGAGCCTGGCCGCGCAGCCAATTCTTGATCTGGTCCTGCAGCGAGGCAGTGGTGATGAAGATCACCGGCAACGCCACCGTAAGCAGCTTCACAATCCTCGCGCCGGCCCTTTGCCAAAGACCCTGAGCATATTCGTCGCGCATGAAGGTGGCCAGGATCAGGAACTGAATCAGCAGCCAGGTTCCATAAAAGGCAATCGCCGAAGCC
>CAZOSI010000042.1:0-19519 GCA_964582485.1 uncultured Novosphingobium sp. | reverse complement strand
CGTCGGGGAACAGTTCGTATTCGCTGTTCGCCGCCGGGCCATCGACGTAGCAGGCGGGCGCGCCGATTTCGTAGGGGCCAAGCAACAGTCCGCCGGCTTCCTCGCGCATGTACCAGCTGGAATCGCTTTCACGCAGCACACCCATTTCGGGCAGGCCCTTGGCCCGGCGCTCCATGATTTCGGGGTGCTGGTCGGTGACGATGTACTGGTGCTCAACCGGGATCACCGGGATGTCGAGCCCGACCATGCGGCCGGTCTGGCGGGCAAAGTTGCCGGTGCAGGACACCACGTGTTCGCAAGTGATGTCGCCCTTGTCGGTCGAGACTACCCACTCGCCATTGGGCTTCTGGGTAATGCCGGTAACGGTGGTGTTGCGCTCGATCGTCGCGCCGCGCTGACGGGCGCCCTTGGCCAGGGCCTGGGTCAGGTCGGCGGGCTGGATATAGCCATCGGCCGGATGCTGGATCGCGCCGATGATCCCGTCGACATTGCACAGCGGCCAGATTTCCTTGACCTGGTCGGGGGTGAGGAAGTTGACTTCAACGCCGATCGTCTTGGCGACGCCGGCATAGTACTTGTACTCGTCAAACCGGTCTTCGGTCCGCGCCAGACGGATGTTGCTGACGTTGGAGAAGCCGACGTTGAGCTCGGTCTCAGCCTCAAGGCTGGGATAGAAATCGACCGAATACTGGTGCAGCTTGCCGACCGAATAGCTGAGGTTGAACAAGGGCAGCAGCCCCGCCGCGTGCCAGGTGCTGCCGCTGGTCAGCTCCTTGCGCTCGATCAGCACGCAATCGCTCCAGCCCATCTTGGCCAGGTGATAGAGCGTCGAAACCCCCACCACGCCGCCGCCGATTACCACAACCCGTGCCGTCGATTTCATTGCCAAAGCCTGCCTGTTTCAGTTCGAGCCTGCCCCATGCCAGCCCAAGTGGCACGCCGACAACATTAGCGCGCGTTATGGCGCTTTCTAATGGTTTGGATAAGCCGAATCAGGCGCGCGCCTAGATCGATAAAACGATCTTTCCGACGTGGCGCTTTTCCATGAAAACCCGCTGGGCAGCCTCGATCTTTTCGAGCGGAAAGGTTGCGCAGACTAGCGGACGAACCTCGCCTCGCTCGATATGGCCGACCAGGTCGGAGAAAACCCCGTCATCAAGCGCTGTGCATCCGAACAGCGACAGATCCTTGAGATAGAGCGTGCGCAGGTCCAGTTCTACCAATGGCCCGGCGATTGCACCCGAACAGGCATAGCGCCCGCCGGGGCGCAGCGCCCCCAGCAATCCGCCGAAGCCCGGTCCGCCAACCACGTCGATCACTGCATCGAAATAGTTGCTTTCCAGCGGAGCGTGACGATCAAGCACTTCATCGGCGCCAAGATCGGCCACCGCGCGGTGTTTTGAGCTTCCGGCCAAGGCCGAAACGAAGGCCCCGCGCCGCCGCGCCAGCTGCACAGCGGCCGAGCCGACCCCGCCCGAAGCGCCAGTCACCAGCACCCGTTCCCCCTCCTTCACCCCGCTACGATGCAATAGATTCTCCGCGGTGGAATAGGCACAAGGGAACGAAGCGAGTTCGATATCGCTGAGCTGCGACCTGATCGCATGAGCATGGGCCGAAGGGGCGCTGGCATATTCGGCAAAGGCGCCGTCGCATTCGGAACCGAAGAAATCGACCACGCCATCGTCCCGCCTGAATGCCGGTTCGACCAGCACCCGCTCTCCGATCCGCGCTTCGCTTACTCCATTACCCACCGCGACGATCCGCCCGGCGGCATCGATTCCCTGGATCCGGGGAAACGAGAACTGAGTCCCGCTCCAGCCCTCACCCTGAGCCTCGGCAAAACCCTCGGCGCTTCCCGACGAGGTGGAGCCTTCAACAGCAGGCGAATACCACCCGATCCGGGTGTTGATATCGGTGTTGTTGACCCCCGCAGCGCCGACCTTGACCAGCACTTCCCCCGGCCCCGGCTGCGGCACCGGAACGTCGATCCGATACTCCAGCTTGTCGAACCCGCCAAACCCGGTGAGGACCATGGCGCGCATCGTGGCTGGAATCGGATCAGGATTGGTCATGGTGTCTCAGGTACCATTGCTGGAAGGTGATGAGGGCCCGTTCCTGGGTGGAATAGCGCCCCGGCTGATAGCGGCTGGATAGGATTCCCGCCTGGTTGTCCTCGGTGATTGTCTTGTCCTGCAGCGTCGTGGTGTGCCAGGCCCACGTCATCTTCTCTACATCGTAGTCCGCCGCCGCGCCGTCAACCAGCCAGGTCACATCGACATCGGTTTGCATGGCCCCGCGCGGAGTAAACCGGAACAGCATCGCAAAATCGCTGTCGGCGACAATGTGGCTGAACGGACTGAAGCTGACATGCATGCGGCCCAGGTCCCAGTCGGTCCGTTGACCCATCAGACTTGAGGCCGGCTGGCCGTCCTGCGTTTCGGTTACAAAGCCCTCGCGGATCGAGCGTTGGATCATCGCCCGAAGGTGCGTGCTCTCCGGACCATCGTCGATCGAATAGATCGGTCGTCCCAGTGCCGCAGCATGCTCTTCCCAGGCCGCGAGTACCGGAGCGTACTTCTCGACCGCTTCCTGCGGACCAGAGCTTGGCCCACCGCCCACTGCCAGCAAAGCCTCGGGCGGGTGCATCGAGCAGAACTCCGGATGCGCGGGCACGCAGTGGTAGCATTCGAGGAAATTCTCGACCACCAGCTTCCAGTTCGCCGCCGTCGGATAGCGCCCCATATGCGCCACCTTGGCTCCGGCAAAGCCGTGATAGTCAAGGATCGGATCGAGCTCGCCAAACGTCGCGTCGAAGTCATCTGGCTCGTCTTCGCTCAGGTTCACGAAGATAAATCCGTGGAACACCCGCACGTGGCACGGATGCAGGCCATTCTCGGCCTTGTCGAAGTCCTCGGGCATCAACCGCGCGGAGAGCAGCGACCCGTCGAGGTTGAAGCTCCAGGCGTGATAGGGGCAGACCAGCACGCGGGCATTGCCGCTTTCGGCCGAACACAGCGTCGAACCGCGATGGCGGCAGACGTTGTAGAACGCGCGCAGGCTGTCGGCGTTTTCGCGCACCACCAGGATCTGCTCGGCGCCCAGCTTGAACAGGAAGTAGTCACCCTTGTTCGGGACCTGCGAGACATGCCCGGCCACCAACCACTTGCGGCTGACCACCCGGTCAATGTCTGCGCTGAACAATTCGGTGCTGGTATAGAAGGCTTGGGGAAGACTGTAGCCCTCCCGCGTCTGCGCCAGCAGGTCGCGGATGAGGGCATTGGGATTCATCAGCATCTAATTCTCTCATTCTTGGGATCATAAAGCGGCTTCAGCGAAGCCGTGGCCGGATAGCGCACACCGGCAACCTCGATTTCATAGTCATCGGCCCCGATCGGCCCGACCACCCCGCCATCGGCGGCCGTGACGTAGCCCAGCCCGCCAGCACCGCCCAGCGTATGGCAATACATGCCTGAGCGGATGTAACCGGCGATCCGGTCACCCTGCCAGATCGGCTCATTGTGATAGACCATCGGCTTGGGGTCCTTGAGCAGGAACTGGACCAGCTTCTGCTTCACGCCCTCGGCCTTCTGCTTGCGCAGCGCCTCCTGGCCGATGAACCCACCCGGCTTGTCGAGCTTGACCGCAAAGCCCAGGCCCGCCTCCAAAGGCGTATCCTCATCGGTCACGTCGTGGCCCCAGTGGCGATAGGCCTTCTCCATGCGCATCGCGTTGAGCGCATGGTAGCCGCAGTGCTTGAGGCCAAACGCGCCCCCCGCCGCGACAATCGTGTCATAGACCCCGGCCATGAACTCGCTGGGTACATAAAGCTCCCAACCCAGCTCGCCGACGAAAGTGATCCGGCTGGCGCGGACTATGCCATAGCCCAGCTCGATCTCGCGGCTGGTGGCGAAAGGGAAAGCTTCGTTCGACAGGTCATCCGGCGTCAGGCTTTGCAGCAAAGCGCGCGAATTGGGACCCATGATCGAGAGCACGCCCATGCCCGAAGTGACATCGGTCAGAACCGCATGGGCATCGGCCGGCACATGGCCCTTGAGCCAGGCAAAGTCCTTGGTCGCGGTCTCGGCCCCGCCGACGATCAAGTAGACATCCCTGGCCAGGCGGGTCACGGTCAGGTCGGCCTCGATCCCGCCGTGATCGTTGAGCCACTGGGTATAGACCATCCGCCCCGGCTCGACGTCCACTTCGTTGGCGCAGACCCTGTTCAACACCGAACAGGCATCGCGGCCTTCAAGACGGAACTTGGCAAAGCTCGACTGGTCGAACAGCCCAACCGCCTCGCGCACCGCCTTGCATTCGGCGGCAGTATTCTCGAACCAGTTCTGGCGGCCGTAGGAGTATTCGTACTTGGGTGTGGAGCCCGGTTCGCCATACCAGTTGGCGCGTTCCCAGCCGAACGCCTCGCCGAAGCAGGCACCTTGCGCGGCCAGGCGATCGTGGATCACCGACTTCCTTACCCCGCGCGCGGTTTCATATTGCTTGAAGGGGTAATGCGTGGCGTAGAGCAGTCCCAGGCTCTCGCTGACGCGTTCCTGCAGGTACTTGCGGTTGATCTGGAACGGCATGTTGCGGCGCACGTCCACCGTCCAAAGGTCCGCTGGCGGTTTGCCATCGCGGATCCACTCGGCCATGACCTTGCCGACCCCGCCGGCAGATTGCAGCCCGATCGAATTGAGCCCGGCAGCGACGAAACAGCCCTTCAATTCGGGCGCCTCGCCAATGTGATAACGCACGTCGGGCGTGAAGCTTTCGGGCCCGCAGAAGAACTTCTGTATCCCGGCATTTTCCAGCGCCGGAACGCGCTTCATCGCATCCATCAGCAGCGGTTCGAAATGTTCGAAGCTCCCGGCGATTTCATCGAAGCAGAAGTCCTCGGAAATGCCGTCCATCCCCCATGGGCGGGCATTGGGCTCGAACGCGCCGACCAGCAGCTTTCCGGCATCGTACTTGTAATAGCCGCAATGGTCGTAGTCGCGCAGCACCGGCAAGCTGGGATCGATCCCAGCCACGCCTTCGAACATCACGTAATAGTGCTCGCAGGCATGCAGCGGCACGGTGACGCCGATGCTCGCGCCCAGATCGCGGGTCCACATGCCGCCGGCCAGCACCACGTAATCGGCGTCGATCATGCCGTGCTCGGTATCGACCCCGGTGATCCGTTCGCCGTCATGACGAATGCGAGTGACCTTGCAGTTCTCGACAATCTTCGCCCCGCCCGCGCGGGCACCCTTGGCCAGGGCCTGGGTGATATCGACCGCGTTGGCATAGCCATCGGATGGGATGTGGATCCCGCCGACCAGGTCACCCACTTCGAGGATCGGGGCCATCGCCTTGATCTCTTCTGGCGTGACCACATTGACCGGAAGATCGAAGACCTTGGCCATTGAGGCGCTGCGCTTCAGCTCCTCGAACCGCTCATGGTTGGTCGCCATCGAGATCGAGCCACACTGGCGATAGCCGGTGGCCTGCCCGGTCTCCGCCTCAAGCCCGCGGTAAAGCTCGCCGGTGTACTTGGCTAGCTGGGTCATGTTGATCGACGGCCGCAGCTGCCCGACCAAGCCAGCGGCATGCCAGGTGGTGCCGCAAGTCAGCTGCTTGCGTTCGCACAGCACAACGTCCTGCCAGCCAAGCTTGGTCAGGTGATAGGCGATCGAGGTGCCGATCACCCCGCCGCCGACGATGACCACGCGGGCGCGGTTGGGAAGGTCCACCATGGGCTTCAGGCCTTCTGCTTGGCGTTGGAAGGATCATAGGCCGGCTCGGCCAGCACCGTCGCGGCGCGGCGTTCGCCTTGCAGGATGATGTCGAACCGGCTGCCCGGCTCGGCCTGGGCTTCGGGCACGCAGGCGAAGAACAGGCTCTTGCCCGTGCGGTGGCCATAACCGCCCGATGTGACGAGGCCGATGCACTGGTCACCCACCATGCACGGCTCGGTGCCGCGCGGATCGACATTGGCCGCATCCACTTCGCCGTAAACGATCTTGAAGCGGACCGGCGCATCGAGCGACGCCTGCCGGCCGGTGAAGCTGTCCTTCTTGAACTGGATGAAGCGCTGCATGTCAGCCTCGATCATGGTCAGTTCGTTGGTGAGCTCGCTGCCCCAGGCCTTGTAGCCCTTTTCCATCCGCATCGCGTTGGAGGCATAGAGGCCGTAATCGACGATTCCGTGCGCTTCCCCGGCGGCCCAGATCGCATCGTAGACCGCATCCAGATCCTGCATCAGCGGGTGCAGTTCCCAGCCAAGTTCACCCGCGTAGGACACGCGCAGCGCGCGCACCGGGCGGCCGGCGATGGTAATTTCCTGCCCGCTCAGCCAGCGGAACGCCTCGTTCGAAAGATCGGCATCGGTCACCGCGCCCAGCACATCGCGGCTCTTCGGGCCGTTCATGACGAGCACGCCGCGGTCCATCGTGACATTGCGCAGATCAACCGCCTCACCGGCGAGCTTGTGCTGCACCAGCCAGTCCCAGTCGCGCTGTTCGGCGGCGGCGGCAGACAGGCAATAGAAGTGATCATCGGCGAGGCGCGTCACAGTCATTTCGCCCTGGATCTTGCCGCCTTCGGACAGGATATGGACCAGCGCGATACCGCCCTGCTTGACTGGCATCCGGTTGGCGCAAAGGCGGTTGAGATAGCTTTCCGCATCCGGCCCGCTGACTTCGTATTTGGCAAAGCCCGACAGATCGAGCACGCCGACGCCCTCGGCCACGGCCTTGCATTCGGCGGCCACCACTTCGAACACGTTGGTGCGGTGGTACCCGCCCTCTTCCTCGCGCCCGTCGAGGCTGAACCATTTGGGCCGTTCCCAGCCATAGGTCGGTGCATAGGCCGCGCCCTTGGCTTTCAGCTTTTCATAGAGTCCGCTGACCTTCTTGGGCCGGCCATCGGGCTCTTCCTCGCCCGGCAGGCGGGTGGTGAAGGTCATCCGGTAGTCGAGGAACACCATCTCGCGGCTATAGGCTTCGTCGGCATAGGGGCCGTAACGGCGCGGATCGAACTCGACCATGTTGATCTCGCTATCGCCGTGAACCATCCACTGCGCCAGATACTTGCCCGCGCCGCCGCCCTGGGCGATGCCAAAGCTGGTGCCGCAGCAGTGCCAGAAATTGGTGAGGCCCGTCGCCGGCCCCAACAGCGGTCCGCCATCGGGCGTGTGCGGGATCGCACCGTTGACCACCCGGCGAATGCCGACTTCGCCGAACACCGGAATCCGCTCGATCGCGCGTTCCAGCCATTTGGAAATCCGGTCGAGATCATCAGGGAACAGTTCGCTGGTCGAATGCCATTCGGGATGACCGCCGCGCGGAGCCCAGGCTTCGGCCAGCGCGGTATTCTCATAGACGCCAATCAGCCCGCTCTTCTGCTCCTGGCGCATATAGCCGGACATCCAGCTGTCGCGCATCACTGGCATTTCGTCACCGCGATCCTGGAAGGCGGGAATCGGATCGGTGACGAGGTAGTGGTGCTCCATATTGGTGACCGGAATGTCGGTTCCGGCCATCTGCGCCACCTGCCGGGCATAGCAGCCCGCCGCATTGACAACCATTCCTGCGCGGATCGTGCCCTGTTCGGTCTCCACATCCCATTCGCCGCTGGGCAGCTGGGTCAGCCCGGTGACCCGGTTCTTGCGCACGATGGTCGCGCCCATCTGCTTGCCGCCAATCGCAAGCGCGTTGCAGATGCCAGAGGGGTCAGCGTGACCATCATCGGTGGTCCAGGCTCCGGCCAGCACGCCTTCGGTGGTGGCGAAGGGGTTGATCTGGCGGATCTTTTCGGGATCGATCAGCTCCATGTTGAAGCCGACCACTTTCGAAAAGCCCTGGATATGGCGCAGCCAGGCCAGCTCGCGCTCGTTGTTGGCAAAGCGGATCCCGCCCGACTTGTGCCAGCTGACATATTGCCCGGTCAGCCCTTCCAGCTGCGGGTAGAGCCAGTTCGAATAGGCGTGCATCTTGGCCAGGTTGAAGCTGCCGGTAATGTTCGGACACTGCCCGGCGGCGTGCCAGGTCGAGCCGCTGGTCAGCTCATCCTTTTCGATCAGGACCACGTCGGTCCAGCCTTCCAGGGCGAGGTGGTAGAGCAGGCTTGCCCCCATAATCCCGCCCCCGATAATCACGACCCGTGCCTGGCTCTGCATTGAAACTGCCTCTCCCAATCTTCCGGCCAACTTAGGGGGGCAGGCCCGCGCAGCACAAATGTCCAATTCCGAACGATCATTGCAAAAAACTTACGGGTCCATGACCATTCAATGCTGTTAGGGGCACCGCGGAGTTCGAAGCAGGGAGCCTGAAAGATGCAAGTTGCTGTAATCACCGGCGCGGCGCAGGGGTTGGGCCTGGTAACCGCGCGGCTGTTCGCAAAGGCCGGATACCATGTGGTGCTGACCGATGTGCAGCCGCTTGATGCGGTTGCTACAGAGTTCGACCAGGCCACCGCGTTATCCGGCGATGTATCAAACGAAGCCTTTGTCTTCGAGCTCGCCGCCCACACCGCCGCGCTCGGCGGCGCTCAGGTGCTGGTCAACAACGCCGGGATCAGCATGATCCGCCCCGCCGAGGAAACCTCGCTGGATGAGTGGAACCGGATGATGGCGATCAACCTGGCCGGGCCGTTCCTGCGGTGCCGAGAGCTGGGCAAGCAGATGCTCGCGGCGGGCAGCGGCGCAATCGTCAATGTCGCTTCGGTCGCCGGGCTTAGCGGGGTGATCCACCGCGCAGCGTATAACACCTCAAAACACGGCCTGATCGGCCTGACCCGGACACTGGCCGCCGAATGGGGCGGGCGCGGGGTGCGGGTCAACGCGGTCTGTCCTGGCTGGATCAAGACCGAAATGGACGTGAAAGACATGGGCTCGGGGGCCTATACCGATGCCGATATCGTGAACCGCGTGCCAATGGCGCGCTTCGCCAGGCCCGAAGACGTTGCCGCCGCGATCCTGTTCCTGGCCCGCGACGGCCAGTTCGTGAACGGGGTCGCGCTGCCGGTCGATGGCGGGTGGCACGCGGACTCAAGCTGGGACGCCTTGCGGCTCAAGACCCGCGCCTGATGGCAATATTTTTGACCCATCCGGCCAAAGAATTCAGTTGTGAAGCGCCCTCCCCGGCGGGCAAATTTGCCGCAACTTGGGGATCATTCTGGGCGGAGTTTGCATGAAAATCGGATTTATCGGTCTGGGGAATGTCGGCGGCAAACTGGCTGGCAGCCTTGTTCGCAATGGCCATGACGTGATGGTGCGCGATCTTGACCCCGCGTTGGTCGATGAATTCGTCGGGCGCGGTGCAACCGCTGCTGCCAGCCCGCGCGAGATTGGCGAAAGCTGCGATGTGATCGTCACCTGCCTGCCCTCCCCCGCAGCCAGCGCCGCCGTGGCCGAAGGTGAGGATGGATTCCTGGCTGTACTGCTTTCGGGCCAGGTCTGGATGGAGATGAGCACCACCGATTACGAGGAAGTGATCCGGCTGGGCGCACTGGTTGAGGCCAAGGGCGCGCTGTTCATGGAGTGCCCGGTTTCGGGCGGGTGCCACCGCGCCGATACCGGCAACATCTCGATCTTCGCCGGCGGGCCGCGTGAGGGCTTTGACAAGGTTCTGCCGCTGCTCAAGTCGATGGGTCGCCGCATCCTCCACACCGGCGATCTGGGCACCGCGTCCAAGCTCAAGGTGATGACAAATTACCTGTGCACCGTGCACCTGGTTGCTCTCGCTGAAGCGCTGACCACCTGCAAGGCCGCTGGGCTCGACATGAACACCACTTACGAGGCGATCCGCATCTCCTCGGGCAACTCGTTCGTGCACGAAACCGAAAGCCAGGTGATCCTCAACGGCAGCCGTGATATCAATTTCACCATGGACCTGGTGAGCAAAGACGTCGGCCTGTTTGACGACATCGCGCAAGAGGCCGGTGTGCCGGTCGAATTGTCGCCGCTGATCGTCCGCCTGTTCAAGGAGGCGCGGGCCCAATACGGCGACCGCGAATTTTCGCCCAACATCATCCGCCGCTATGAAGAGCCGCTGGGCCTCAAGGTCTTGGGCACGGGCTTCCCCGCCGACATGGTCGATGATGAGCCCGAAGAGCCGGGCTACGAAGTGGTGCCCAAACGTTGAAGGCCCTGGCCGACTGGCAGGAGCTGGCGGCTGGGCTGCGCCCCGAAACCGGCCTGCTGATCGACGGCATCTGCGTTCCGGCCAATGATGGCCGCACCCTGCCCGTCATTAACCCGGCCATCGGTGCGGTTGTTGCCGAAGCGGCCTGCGGCGGTGAACGCGAAGTTGATCTCGCGGTCGCCTCCGCCAAAGCCGCGTGGGACGATGGCCGCTGGCGGCACATGTACCCGCGCGAACGGATGGCGGTGATGCGTCGCTGGGCCGACCTGGTCGAAGCCAATGCCGCCGAACTGGCGCTGCTCGAAACCCTGTCGATGGGCAAGCCGATCACCGATGCGCTGACGATCGACCTGCCCGAAGTGGTGGTGACGATCCGCTATTTCGGCGAAGCGATCGACAAAATGGCCGGGCTGGCGACCACCAGTGCGCACGATGCGGTCCATACGGTCACGCATGAACCGCTGGGCGTTGTTGGCGCGATCAGCCCATGGAACTATCCCTTGCTGATGGCGGCGTGGAAGGTTGCACCTGCCATCGCCGCTGGCAATTGCGTGGTGTTGAAGCCATCGGAATTGGCACCGTTTTCCTGCATCCGCCTGGCGCAGCTGTTCCTCGAAGCCGGAGGCCCGGCGGGCGTATTCAACGTGGTGAATGGCACCGGGATCGAGGCCGGGCAGGCGCTGGCGTTGCACCCTGATGTGGCCAAGATCAGCTTCACCGGATCGACCGCGGTCGGCAAGCAGTTGATGGCCTATGCCGGGCAAAGCAACATGAAGCGGGTGGCGCTGGAAACCGGTGGCAAGAGCCCGCAGATCTTCATGCCCGATCTGCCCGATCTGGACCGCGCCGCCGAATATGCGGTGCGCGGGATCTTCGACAATGCCGGACAGGTCTGCAACGCCGGCTCGCGGCTGCTGGTCCACGAATCGGTCCACGACGAATTCGTTGCCGCCTTCACCCGCAAGGCGGCAGAGCTTTATGCCCCCGGCGATCCGCTCGACCCCAAAACCACGCTTGGCCCGCTGGTCTCTCGCGGGCAGCAGGCCAAGGTGCTGCAGTGGATCGAGCGCGGGATCAACGAGGGCGCGGTGCTTGAATTCGGTGGCATGGCCGATCCCGCGCGCGCCGATGGCGCCTATGTGCTGCCAACCCTGTTCCGTCGGGTCGCTCCGGCGATGGCGATCGGGCGCGAAGAAGTGTTCGGCCCGGTCGCCACCCTGCTTACCTTTGCCAACGAAGACGAAGCGATCCGGCTTGCCAACGATTCGATCTATGGCCTGGCTGCCAGCGTCTGGACCGCCGATCTCAATCGCGCCCACCGCATGGTCAAGGCGCTCGAGGCCGGGGTGGTCTGGGTCAACTGTTTCGGCGACGGCGACATGACCCAGCCGTTCGGCGGCTTCAAACAATCGGGCAACACCCGCGATAAATCGCTGGAAAGTCTGGCCGGTTACATGCAATCCAAATCGGCCTGGATTAGCCTGGCATAGGGAGCGGAATATCATGCGTAGCTGGAAGTTCATCGTACCGGCCGCGCTGGTTCTTGCCGCAACCGCCGTCCAGTCGCAGCAGGCCCCTCTTTCCGCTGCAGAGAGCGATCCGGTCCGGATGGGCTGGATGCAGGGCACCCCGACCCCGCCCGATAAACTGGTCCGCTTCAACGATGGCAATGCGCTGGCCTTTCCGCGCAACCGCTGGTCCTTCGCCCATTTTCGCGAGATCCTGCCGACCGCCCGGGTATCGCGCGGAGCCGGTGCGGTTTCGCCGCTGCCGCTCGCGCTGCGCCCGGACATTGCCCGGCTGACCATCACCTGGCCCGGGCAGGCGCAGCCGGTGAACTGGGTCGACGCCTTCGATGCCAGCTATGCCGATGCGATCCTGGTCCTCCATCGCGGCAAGATCGTGTTCGAGAAATACAACGGGGTGATGAACCGCGACCGGCCGCACATCGGCTTTTCGATGACCAAGTCGCTTTACGGCACTCTGGCCGAGACTCTGATCGCCGAGGGCAAGATCGACGAACGCCGGACGGTCGTCAGCTATCTGCCGGAACTCGGGACAAGCGGCTTTGCCGATGTCACCGTTCGCCAGCTGCTCGACATGACCACCAGCCTCGACTTCAACGAGGATACCGACGAAGGCACCAAGAAATTCGGCGCTTTCATGCTCGGCACCGGATTCTACCCCCGGCCAGCGGGGTACACCGGTCCTGCCACCGCCTTCGGTGCCCTGACGACGGTCCGCAAGGTCGATGACCATGGCAAGCGGTTCGATTACCAGTCGGTCGATACCGAAGTGCTGGGGCTGATTATCGCCAAGGTGATGGGCAAGCGCTCGCATGAGGTCTTGTCGGAGCGGATCTGGGCGCGGATCGGAGCCGAACACGACGCCGATATCGTGGTTGATGCCAACGGTCAGCCGATTGCCATGGGCGGCCTCTCCGCCACCCTGCGCGATTTCGCCCGCTTCGGAGAAATGATGCGGCTGGGCGGGCGCTATAACGGCCAGCAGATCGTCCCGGCCAAGGTGGTTGCACGGATCAGGGCCGGGGGTGATCGCGATCTCTTCGCCAAGGCGCTGTGGGACTACAACACCCGCCGGGGATGGAGCTATCGCAGCCAGTGGTGGGTCCGCCACAACGCCAATGGCGCCTATATGGCGATCGGGGCCTATGGTCAGGCGATCTATGTCGACCCGAAGGCGGAGATGGTGATGGTCCGGTTCATGTCGGGCCCGACCGGTTCAACCGTGGACATGGACCCGATGACTCATGCGGCGGTCGATGCCCTGGCGGCCCGCCTGCAGCAGACGCGCTGAATTCAGGCAGCGGCGCGGCTTTCGACCGAGCCGCTGTTCAACGTCATCCATTCTATGAAGGTCCGCGCCCGGACATTGTCCTTCATGTCCTTGCGGCAGATCAGCCCCCAGGCTCCGGGGCAGACCTCACGGTGGGTGACCGGCACGACCAGCCGACCATCGGCCAGTTCCTCATCGGCGAAGGGACCATTGACCAGAGTCACCCCGCGTCCGGACTGCGCCATTTCCAATGCCACCGCCAACGTATCGACTTTGACATAAGGCTTCGCAGGCGCGAACTCGATCCCGGCGGTTTCGAACCAGCCTTCCCAGTTCTGTTCCTCGGTATAGATCGTCACCAGCGGCATCGCCATCAGCCCTGCCACATCGACCTTGCCGCCATATTCGGCCAGCAGCGCCGGGCTGCAGACCGGAAACGGCGCATAGTCGAACAAGGGTACCCAGTGGTACTTGCCGGGATCGGGCGGACTTTGGCAGTAGACCAAGCCGACATCGGCATGCAGCTCGTCAAAATCCCACTCGACCGCGCAAGTCGAAAGCGTCAGCCGCACCTCGGGATGATCCTCGATGAACTTCGGGATGCGCTTGGCCAGCCAGCGGATCGAGGCGGTGACATAGGTCTGCACCCGCAGTGGCTTGTCGAGCGCGTTGCGCTGAACCGCGTCGACCCCTTCGAGCAGCGATTCAAACGCCGCGCGAACAAAGGGGTAGAGCACCCGCCCCTCCTCGGTTGAAACGATGTGCCGCCCTTCCTGTTGGAACAAGGGCACGCCAAGCGCTTCCTCGATCAACTGCACTTGATGGCTGACCGCCGGGTGAGTGAGGCACAATTCATCGGCGGCATCGCGGATCGACTGGTGCCGGGTCGCTGCTTCGAACCCGCGCAAGGCCTTGAGCGGCGGCAGCTTGCGCATATCGATCTTGCCGGCCATTCGCCTTCCACCCCTGAATCGTCTGATTTGGGAGAAGCTAGCACGCCTCGGCCCAACCGGTAAATTTTTCTTATGCGTCCGCCCCGATCAGGTCGGCGGCCTTTTCGCCCACCATCACCGTCGGGGCATTGGTATTGCCTGAGGTGACGGTGGGAAAAATCGAGGCGTCGGCAACCCGCAGGTTGTCGATCCCGTGAACCTTCAAGCGATGATCGACTACAGCTTTGGCGGGATCGGGCCCCATCATGCAGGTCGAAGTCGGGTGATAGACGGTGTCAGCGCGGGCGCGGAAATCGTCCAGCCAGTCTTCCGCGCTGGCAACTACGGCATCGGGTACCAGCCGCCCCGTGATGATATCGCTGAGCGGCGCGGCGGCGGCGATCCGCTGCATGATCGCAATCCCTTGGCGAGCTTCGGCAATGTCATGTTCGGTCGCAAGGTAGTTCGGCTGGATCTGCGGATGGGCCATCGGATCGGCGCTGGCGATCTTAAGCCAGCCCCGGCTGGTTGGGCGGCAGGAATTGAATGAAAGCAGGAAGGCCGAAAACGGATCGGGATTGGCCAGCCGCCGCTCGGACAGCGGCGTGCGGGTATAGCTGACCGGCGAGAAATAGAGCTGCAGGTTGACCCGCTGCGCCTCTGGCGCGCCGCGCACAAAGCCTCCGGCCTGGTTGACGCTCATCGACAGCGGCCCACCCCGGTTCCAGGCATAGTTGAGCGCGGCGCGGACCTTGCCCATGAACGGCCCCAGCTCATCGTTGAGCGTCGGCACCGCGCTGCCGTAGAAATAGCTGACGGCGAGATGGTCCTGCAGGTTGGCGCCGACCCCGGGCAGGTGCGCCACGGCCTCTATCCCCAGGCCGGACAAGTGCGCGCCATCGCCCACGCCTGACAGCTGGAGCAATTGCGGCGAGGCAATCGATCCTCCGCACAGCACGACCTCTTGCCGCGCCCTTGCGGTCTTGACCCTGCCGTGCTGGCGATACTCGATCCCCACCGCTCGCTGGCCCTCGAACATGATGCGGCTGGCCTGAGCCTTGGTCTGTAGATCGATCCCGCCGCGGCGGATTGCGGGGCGCAAGTATTCGTTAGCGGTCGAGGCACGCCGGCCATCGCGGGTGGTGATCTGAAAAATCCCCAGCCCCTCGCCCTGGCTGCCGTTGAAATCGGGGCTGGCGGGCAGCCCCAGCCTCTGACCGGCGGCGATGAAACGATGGCACAGCGGATGAACCTTGCCCGAAATGTCGGTGACATGCTGTGGCCCGCCTTGCCCGCGCCAGCCAGGTTCAACGATGTCGCTATCTTCAGCCTTGATGAAGAAGGGCAAGACATCATCCCAGCCCCAGCCGGGATTGCCAAGGTCGCGCCAATCATCAAAATCATGCGGTTGGCCGCGAACGTGGACCATGGCGTTGATCGAACCGGACCCGCCGATCGCCTTGCCGCGCGGCCAATAGGAGCTGCGCCCGCCCAGCCCCGGCACCGGATCGGTATCGTACATCCAGTTGACGCGCGGGTCGAAGAAGGTCCGGCCATAGCCGATCGGCAGCTGAATCCAGACTGTCCGGTCGCTGCCGCCCGCTTCGAGCAGCAGCACCCGCGTGCCGGGGCGCTCGGCCAGCCGGCTTGCCACGACACAGCCGGCTGTACCGGCGCCGACGACGATAAAATCGTATTCGGCGCTCACTGACTGACCGGGTGCTGCGTCATCTCAAGGTGCAGCATGACGCCAGTGTAGGGATTGGCCGCAGCCACCTCCTCGTCAAGCTCGATCCCCAGGCCGGGCGCAGTCGGCGGGATCACATGACCCTGCTCGAACTGCATCGGGGTCTTGAGAATCTTCGTGTGGAACCCGCTCCAGTCCTCAATGCTTTCCAGAATCAGGAAGTTGGGCGAACAAGTCGCCAGCTGGACATTGGCCGCGCCGACCACCGGTCCGCAATAGAGGTGCGGCGCGATCTGGACATGACGCACCTCGGCCATCCCGGCGATCTTCTTCGCCTCCAGCAGTCCGCCGACCCGGCCCAGGTTCATCTGCAAGATCGCTGCCCCGCCGCAATCGAGCAGGCGGGCAAAATCGTACTTGGTGGCCAGCCGCTCACCCGTCGCAATCGGGATCGAGGTAGCCCGGGCGACCTTGGCCATTTCTTCGGGCGCGTCTGGCGGAACCGGTTCTTCCAGCCATAGCGGATCGTACTTCTCCAGCCGCCTGGCCAGCCGGATCGCTCCCGCTGCGGTCATCTGCCCGTGAGTGCCGAACAGCAGGTCGGCCTTGTTCCCTACTGCTTCGCGCAATTTCTTGCAGAAGCGTTCCGACAGATCGAGCGCCTCAAGCGAAAGCTGCCGGCCGTCAAAGGCCGAATAGGGCCCGGCCGGATCGAACTTCAGCGCGGTAAAGCCCATGTCGAGATAGAGCTGCGCGCGCTCGGCGGCGAGATCGGGATCGTGGTAGACGTCGGTCTGATCGCCCGGACGCGGGTAGATGTAGGTATAGGCGCGCAGCTTCTCATGCACTTGCCCGCCCAACAGTTTGTAGACCGGCTGGTTCGCTTCCTTGCCGACAATATCCCAGCAGGCCATTTCCAGTGCGCTCATCACCCCCATCAGGGTCAGGTCGGGATGCTGGGTAAACCCGCTGGAATAGACCCGCCGCCACATGCTCTCGATATCGTGCGGATCCTGCCCTTCCATGTAGCGCGCAAAAACATCTTCGCACATCTGCGCGACGAGATGCGGCGAGAACGGCACACAGTAAGCTTCGCCCAGCCCGGTCGAGCCATTGTCGGTCTCAAGCTTGACGAAGACGAAATAGCGCCCGCCGAAGTGCGGCGGCGGATTGCCGACCACGAAGGTCTTGATGCCGGTCAGTTTCATGCGCCGTAGCCGTTCATTACCTTGAGTTCGAGGAAGTCCTGCAGACCCCATTCGCCCCATTCGCGCCCGTTGCCCGATTGCTTGTAGCCCCCGAAGGGCGAGCAATAGTCCTGCCCTGCCCCGTTAATGTTGACACTACCGGCCCGAATTTGGCGCGCCACGCGACGGGCCCGGTCAAGATCCTGGCTTTGCACATAGGCGGCCAGGCCAAACGGCGTGTCATTGGCGATCTCGATCGCTTCGGCTTCATCAGCGAACGGGATCATGCTCAGCACCGGGCCGAACACTTCCTCGCGGGCGATGGTCATCTGATTGGTGACATCGGCAAAGATCGTCGGGCGAACATAGTACCCCCGGTTGAAGCCTTCGGCCCGCCCCGGCCCGCCGCAGACCAGCGTGGCGCCTTCATCAATGGCGATCTGGATCAGGTGCTGGATCTTGTCGAACTGCGCTTTGGAGACAACCGGGCCAAGATGCGAACCTGATTCCCGCGGATCCCCAAGGGTTACCTCGGCAGCCGCAGCGCGGGCCAGTCCGACCGCACGGGCATAGGCCGAAGCCTCCACCAGCATCCGCGTTGGCGCGTTGCACGATTGGCCGGTGTTGTTGAAACAGTGCCGCACCCCGCGCGTCACCGCTGCCTCCAGCCCGGCATCGTCAAACAGGATATTGGGCGACTTTCCGCCCAGTTCCAGCGCAACGCGCTTGACCGTATCGGCAGCAGACTTGCTCACCACAATCCCCGCCGCAGTCGAGCCGGTAAAGGAAACCATGTCGACTTCTGGATGAGCGGTAAGGGTGGGACCAACGCTAGCGCCCGTACCATGAACCAGGTTGAACACGCCGGTCGGGAAGCCCGCCTCATCGATGAACTCTGCGAGCAACTGCGCCGAAAGCGGTGCCACTTCGCTAGGCTTGACCACCATGGTGCAGCCCGCCACCAAAGCCGGTGCAATCTTGGCGGCGAGTTGATTCATTGGCCAGTTCCAGGGCGTGATCAGCACACAAACCCCGATCGGCTCGTGGACAAGCAGCGCGCCCGAACCGATCGGACGTTCCCATTCGAATTCACGCGCGGCCCGAACAGTTTCCGCAAAATGCCCCGGCCCGCATTCGGCCTGCGAATTGCGCGACAGATCGTGCGGCGCACCCATTTCGGTCGAGATCGCGATGACCATCTCGTCATAGCGCGACTGAAACACCGCGATCAGCCGTTCAACCAGCGTCAGGCGTTGATCCAGCGGGGTACTGCTCCACCCAGCAAAGGCCGCGCGCGCGGCCCGCACCGCCGCATCGGCCTCAGCTGCGCCGCACAGCGCCACCCGCGCACAGACTTCCTCGGTCGCGGGATTGATCGCTTCGAAAATGTCGGCTGACTGTTCGGGCGTGATCCACTGACCGGCGATGTAGGACTTCAAAATCTCAGACATAACCGACCGCTCGCTTCTGGTCCTCGACGATCGTCTTGCCGGCGGCCCAGTAATGATAAGCCGCCCAGAATCCGGTCGGCGCAAGGATCAACAGGGCTGTCCTGAGCGATGCTCCATCCGCTCCGCCCGGCCCGGCGAAAGTATCGCTCAGGAACCCGATCAGTGGCGGGATTACCACCAGGTTCAAGACGTTCGCGAACAGCAGCGTGATCGCAATGAACATCGCCCGCATTTTCGGCGGAGCCAGATTCTGAATCAGCGCGAAAGCCGGGCCGATGTAGAAATAGATTGCCGGAATGAAGATCCACAGCATCAGCGTCGCGAGCGGAAGCGAATGGGTGTAATAAGCAATGATCGATGGAATGGTAGCCAGAGCCGTGACCGCGCTGAGCAACTGGGTCACCCGCTTGGGGCTTGCGAAACTTGGCTTGGTCAGAATCCACGCTGTCAGCAGCGAAGCCCCGATGCCCATCCACAGGTGGATAGGCCCGGTAATCGCACCGGCTTCAGCCTCGTTGAGCTGGAAATTGCGCTGCAGGAAGGGCGCGGTGAACCACATCAGCCCCCAACCCCAAAAGGCCGAGAGGCCGCCGCCCATCATGCCGTGCAAGGCAGCTTTCTGCGTGCGCAGGAAGCCCAGCGTTTCCATCAAGGTCGGTGTTCCCTCACTCGACACCGCATCGAGTCGGCCGCGTTCAGGCTCCTTGATCGTCAGCATGATTACAATTGCCAGCAAGACGCCCGGTATCCCCAGCACCAGGAAGGCCATATGCCAGCCATAGGCATGGCTGATCGCGCCGGCCATATCGGCGCCCAGCCAGGCCCCAATCGGTGCGCCCAGCGCAAACAGGGTCATGGCCATCGGCCGGCGCGCAGCCGGGAAATAATCGGCGACGATCGAATTGCACGGCGGCGTCCCGCCCGCCTCGCCAATGCCTACGCCAATCCGGGCAAACAGAAGCTGCCAGAAGGTCTTCGACAGCCCGCACAGCGCAGTTGCCACCGACCAAACGGTGATCGAAAAAGCCAGCAGGTTGCGGCGATTCTTTCGGTCGGCCAACCACGACAAGGGTATGCCCATGGTGACATAGAACAACCCAAGCGAGACCCCGCCAACCAGCCCGATGCCAAAATCGGTCAGCTGCAGCTCAGCCTTGATCTGGTCCTGCACTTGCGAGAACACGTACCGGTCGGCAATGCTGATCGTGTAGACCAGCATCATGATGAACAGGACGTACCAACGTTCGTAAACTGACGACTTGTCGTCGGCGGTTATCGGTGAACTTGCCTGCATCATCCCATCCCCTTTTTATCTTGCGACCAGCTCCGGCCCCAGCACCGCGCG
>CAZOSI010000041.1:0-19540 GCA_964582485.1 uncultured Novosphingobium sp. | reverse complement strand
GCGCCCCATTTGCTGGTGATGCAGACGGTCTTGCCCATCATGATCGCCATGTCGATTGTCGCGCGCAGGTTGGGTGCGCGTTCGACCTGGTAGCTGTCCAGCAGCGCGTCCTCCGCCTTGCCCTGGATCACCGCGGCGAGTTTCCAGGCTAGGTTAGCCGCATCGCGCAGGCCCGAGCACATGCCTTGCCCGGCAAACGGCGGGGTCTGGTGCGCAGCGTCGCCGGCCAGCAGCACCCGGCCCTTGCGCCATTCAGCCGCAATCCGCGCACGGAAGGTATAGACCGCCTTGCGCTCCAGCCGCACTGCACCCTTGACGTTCCAGGGTTCGAGCAGCTTGTCGATGAACATGTCGTCGCTCACCTGTTCGGCAGTCTCGCCGGGCTTTATCATGAATTCCCAGCGGTGCCGCCCTTCGCCCATGAGCACGCAGGTGGTCGGACGCTCGGGATTGCAGATTTGCAGGTTTGCGGTGGGCAGCTTGGAGTAATCATCGACCAGCACGTCGACCACCAGCCAGGGCTCTTCGAAGTTGAGGTCGTCGAAATGGATGGCGCAGGCTTCGCGCACCGGGCTGCGCGCACCGTCGGCACCCACCAGATAGCGCGCCCGCACAGTCCTTTCGCCATCGGGCGTCGCGATCGTGGCGGTCACGCCGTCTCCGTCCTGGGTGAAGCCGGTCATTTCCCAGCGATTGTGCAGCTCTGCCCCCGGCAGGCTGGCTAGCACCTTGCGCAGTTCGGCCTCGACGCTCGGCTGGTGGATCATATTGGCGGCCGGCCAGCCGCCGGGGCCGGTTTGGTCGCCGCCTTCAAAGCGCAGCAGCAGTTCTCCCTTGGCATTGAGGAAGTCATAGCGATTGGCGCGGCGGCTGGTGGCCATGACTGCCTGGGCAACGCCAGCCTCCTGCAGCACCCGCATCCCTTCATGATCGATATGCGCGGCGCGCGGCAGCGGATAGATGCCCGCCTCTTTCTCTGCGACGATCACTGAGACCCCGCGCTTGGCCAGCAGCACCGCCAAGGTCACTCCGGCGGGGCCGCCACCGACCACAAGAACGTCGCAATCGAAGTTCAACGCCCGAATTCCTTGTCGTAGCGCGGCAGGAACAGGTGCTTGCCTTTGATCTTGGCAGTCAGCCAATCGCCCACGACCATGCCCTTGCTGCCCAGCGGCAGCACGCTGGCACCCTTGTCGGGACCTAGCGGCACCAGGATCGGCGGCACTTTCCAAGGCTTGTAGGCGGGCAGTGATTCAAGCGCCTGGCCCGTAGCCAGCTTGCGGATCGTCTTGGCGAGCCAGGGCGCATGACGCGAGGCCGAAACTACGGTCATGCCTTCGCCGGTGGCGGCCAGGTCGCCGATGGCAAAGACATTGGCCAGGCTCGAAGGCCGCAGCCAGGGATCGATTGCAAGCTGACCGCTGGGCTCGCGCTGCACGCCGGGCAGGGCATGGGCCGGGCTGTCGGCCACCCGCGCGCCAATCGCCGGGATGATCAGCCCAGCCAGCCGGGTGCCATCGGCCAGCGTGACCTCGCCCTGATAGGGTCGGTCGGTTCGCTCGAGCCCATTCGCGGCCTGGCCCAGGTGCAACTCGACGCCCTGCGCGGCCAGCCGCTCGATCAGCTTGCCGTGCAATTCGTGCCGGTACATCGGGAACAGCTGCGACTGGTTGGAAACCAGCGCGACCGCCTTGTTCGGATGCACGGCCTTGATTTCGCCCGCCAGCTCGACACCGACGGCGCCTGCACCGATGATGACCACCCGCTCTGCGGCGGCGATTTGGGCGGCGGTCCCGCGCAATTGCTCCATGAAATCGGCGCTGCTGTCGCCTTGGGGCTTGAACGGTGCGGCATAGTTCGAACCGGTGGCCACCACCACCGCATCGGCTTCGACCCGCGTCCCGTCCTTCAGCGTGACACCCCCGGCATCGATCGCCCCGGCGCGAGCGCGCAACACGCGTCCGCGCTTCAGCAGGCGCTCATAGGGAAAGACGATTCGCTCGATCAGACCCGGCTGCACCACCGAGCGCGGCGCGCCGACATTGTGCACGAAGGCCTCGCGCGCCTCGATCAGCGTCACTTCGACATGGGGGTCGAGCTGCTTGGCCAGCTCGAACCCGGCATAGCCCCCGCCGATGATTGCAACCTTGAAAGCCACGCTCAACCTTCCGCCACCATGGTGCCTTCGATGTGGCCCAGGCCATCGACTTCGCAGCGCACCACGTCGCCCGGTTGCAGAAACTGGCGCGGGTCCATCGCTGCGCCGATCCCGCCGGGGGTGCCGGTGAACAGGCAGTCGCCGGGCTCCAGCGTCATCCCGACTGAGAGGTGTTCGACTTGCTGCCACACGTTGAAAACAAGGTTGCTGGTGTTCGAATCCTGACGCTTTTCGCCATTGACGAAGCAGCGCAGGCCGAGGTTATGCGGATCACCCAGCTCATCGGCGGTGACGATCCACGGGCCCATCGGGGCATGGGTGTCAAAGCTCTTGCCCAGCGACCACTGCGGCGTGGCGTGCTGCCACATCCGCTCGGTCACGTCGTTGCCGACGCAATAGCCAAACACTGCGGAACCCGCATCGGCCTCGGCGATGTGCTTGCCGCCTTTGCCGATTACCGCAACCAGCTCGACTTCATAGTCGGCGGTCATTGTGCCTTTGGCGATTGTGATCGGATCGAAGGGGCCGTTGACGCTGGTCTGGGCTTTGGTGAACCACACCTGGCGCTCGGGCGTGCCCATCTTCGATTCCTCGATATGGTCGGCATAGTTGAGCCCGATCGCGAAGATCTTGCCGGGGCGCTGGACCGGGCTTTCGAGCTTGACCGAGCTGAGCGGAACGCCGCCGCCAGCCGCTGCTTTCGCTTCAAGCTGTGGCTTCAGCTCGTCCCAGCCCTTGATCAGGTCGATCATCGTGCCGGGCACGCCGCTATCGATGACGTGGTCACCCACGATGATGCCGGTGCGGGTCTGGCCCTCGGCGGTATAGGTACAGAGCTTCATGCGGCTGACTCCTTGGGGGCGGATTTGAAAAGGCGTTTGATGCGCAGCATCAGCGCGGTGAAGAATGCAATCAGACCGGGCGGCGGCGGGAGCTTGCCCGCGAACATCGGGTGGGGGCTGCCCCACTGGACGGCCAGCAAGGCGCTCATCGGCTGCTTCTGCGGCGGGTCGGCAGCGGTGAACACGTCGCCGTCGGTCCAGTGTTCCAGCTCGTTGCCGAAGGGGTCTTTCCAGTAATCGAACACCTGGCTGCCCATGATGTGGCGGCCGACGCCCCAGGCCGCTTCACGCTTCCTCGCATGCAAGTGCTGGTGGCCCAGCATCAGGTCGTCGATATTGGACACTTCAAACGCGGCGTGGAGGATGCCGAGTTCACCGGGGAGCTGCGCGAGGAACAGGGTGTGGTGATCGGCCGGCTTGTCGCCCCGGTCGCAGCGCATGAAGGCACCCAGCGGCACGTCCCTGGCGGCCTCGACCTCGTCCGAAGTAAGGAAGCCGAAGCGGTCCTTGTACCATTTCTCCGATGTGCGGAAGTCGCGGACCTTGAGCACGGCGTGGCCGATCCGCTTGATGTGGGCAGGCGTGGGATCGAGCCGTACCGTGGCGCGAAAGCGCGGCTTGGCGGCGGCGGTGTTGACCGGCTGATCGGCGGGGAGGGGGGCAGGGTCGGCCTTGGCCTGTCCGGCAACGATCTCCACCAGGTAGCCATCGGGATCGGTCAAACGAACCACCTTGCCGCCGCCCGGCTCGTTCAGGTCCTGGGTCGGCACGCCTTCGGCTTCCGCCAGCCTCTGAAGGTCTTCTATTGTCTCGGCACGGAAGCCGACCGCGAGGAACTTTGCTGGGCCCGGTTCGGTCACGTGAACGAAGGGGCGGCCATCGCGGCCCTTGCCGTAGAGCCGCCCGTCCGCTTCGAAAGTATCCATCCCGAAGTCATCGAGGAAGGCCTTCATCACCCCCAGATCGGGCGCGGCATAGCGGACATGGGCAATGTCTTCGACGCGGATCACGCTCACGGCATGTCTCCCCTGATTGGTCTTGTTGCTGCGATTCGCAGTTGACTGATTGGTCAATTATGTATAGTTGACCATATAGTCAAGTGGAGATCGAGCCTGTGACCGCCGCCGCCATCAACCCTCGCGCCCAGCGCACCCGTCAGGCGCTGATCGAGGCCGGGTTCGAACTGCTGGCCGAACGCCCGATCGATGCCATCGCGATCGACGAAGTAGTCGCCCGTGCCGGGGTGGCCAAGGGCAGCTTCTTCAACCACTTCACCGACAAGCCGGGCTTCGGCAATGCCATCGCCGAGGAAGTGCGGCGCGAACTGGAAAACCGGGTCGATGCGGCCAATCTGGGCGTGACCGATCCGGTGATGCGGATCGCCGGGGGGATGAAGGTAGGGGTCCAGTTCGCGCTGACCGAGCGCAAGTACGCGATCGTCATGCTGCGTGGGCTGGATGTCTCGACCGCGATCGATCACGAACTCAATCGCGGGCTGCGCGCCGACATCGAGGCACTGGTCAGCGCCGGTCTGGTCCGTCCCGAAGCGGCTACCAGTGGAGTGCGGTTCTGGCTGGGGCTGTGCCAAGTGGCGATGCTCAATGTCATCGAACGCCGACACAGCCGCGCGGAAGCGGCGTCACGTCTGCGTGAAATGTTGGTGCTGGGGCTGACTGGGCTGGGCGTGGACGAAGATCGTACGCGGGCCTGCGCAGAGGCAACTGCAGCCAGCCTCTAGCCTATTTTCGTGCCTCGAGCGGCGGTAGCCGAACCGGCAGGAACATCAGCGCACCCACCGCCAGCAGGATCAGCGAGAGGCCCTGCGCCGGGGCATAGCTGCCGAACCAGTCATAGCTTGAACCGAAGACCAGGATTCCGCCAACCGTGCCGATCCAGCCAATCCCGTGCATGGCCCCGAACGCCGCTCCATAGCGTTCGATGCCAAAGCGCCGAGCAGTAAAATAGGCAAAGATATCTATGTCGGCCCCGTGCAGCAGTCCGATCATGCCTGCGGCCATCAGCACCGGAATGAGCATGCCATCGCCGGCAAACAGGATCGCAAAGCCGGTTGTCGGCACCAGGATCATCAGGCTCGAGATTCGCCGCGGCTCGAAGTGATCGAGCAGCCAGCCGCCGCCTAGCTTTCCGGCGAACTGACCCGCCGCATAGATCGAAAGGGCAAGGGCCGCGATTCCAGCAGACAGCCCTTCATCCTGGATCATTGGCGACATCTGACTGACGGCACCCGCCGTGGCGACATTGATAATCGCATTGCTGCCAGCCAGCAGCCAGAAATCGCGACAGCCAATGAACGACCAGTCAGCCTTTCGGCTTTGTCCCGGCACCTTCTCGACCCGCGCGGTCGCGGCTTCGCGCGGCATCAGCAGCATGACCGCGGGAAGCCCGATGCCCAGGCCGATAATCGCCAGCGCAATAAACCCGGCCCGCCAGCCGAAATTGACGATCACTTCGTGCAGCACAGGCGGCACCAGGAACGCGGTAATCGAAACGCCGATCCCGACCAGCCCCAGCGCGCGCCCGCGATAACGCTTGAAATGGGCATTGATCGGGCGGGTCAGGGTTATCCCTGAAACCCCCGATCCGAACAGCGCCGAGACGGCCACCGTAACACCCAGCAGCCAGGGATCGCTAACCAGCGTGCCCTGCACCACCCCGGTCAGCCCCAGGATCAGGGCACACAACACGTAGATCGTCCGGAAACCCCACAGGTCGGTCAGGCGGCCGATCACCGGCGCGCCCAGTGCAGCCGTTACCACCAGCGCCTGGATCAGGCTGGTCTCGCTGCGGCTCAAGTTCATTTCCGTCGCCATCGGCAGCTGGACCATCGAGAAGACATAGAACACCAGCGAGATGCCGGTGCCATTGGCAATCGCGCAGGCCAGCACGATCCGCCAGCCCACACGCCATTCGCTGTCGTGGGTTTCGGTCATGTCCGGGGGGCCTCGTTTCGGTGCGGCAGTAAGACCATCAGCAGCAGCACCGCGGGAATGCCCGCCAGCAGCGCCGGTCCCCCCATGCCTGCAAAAGCCCCGCGCCAGCCCCAGAGTTCCATAACCCATCCGATCAGCGGCGGCGCCATGATCGCCATGACCGATATCAGCATCGCCATCAGCCCCAGCGCGGTACCGCGCCGCTCGCGAAAATGGGCGTTGATCGGGCGGCTCAGCACGACCGTTCCGGTCCCGGCGCCGATCAGCCCCATCGCCGCGATGGTCAGGCCCAGATGGAGCAGGTTGCTGGCCAGAAACGCCGCGCCCAGGAAGGTTGCGGCCACCAGCAGCGCGCTGACGCAATAGACCCGTTTGACCCCGTAGAGGTCGGTCAGCCAACCGACCGCCGGCGATCCGATCATCGACAGCAGGATCAGCGCCTGGACGTTGCTGAGCTCGCCGCGAGTGATCTGCAGCTCGCCGGTCAGCGGGACGACGAAAATCGAAAAGCTGAGATAGAGCACCGAAACGCCGCTCGCGATTCCCAGCGCGCAGCCTAGGATGATTTTCCAGCCATCGCGAAATTCGCCCGGCAAGGCGGGCACGGTGATTGCCATGGGCTTAGCCGACCAAGGCGTTCATGTAAGTGCCCATATCGAAGTAATCGCGCCAGACTTTGATCTTGCCATGCTCCATTTCGAACACCCCGCAGCACGGCAGATCGACGCGCTTGCCGTCCTTGGTGACTGTATGGTCGACCCGCTCGGCAATCACCACGTCACCCTGCTCGATCAGGTGCAGCACTTCCCAGCTGGTCTCGGCCCAGCCGGAAATGAACCCGGTGATGAACGGGCGCAGTGCCTGATGCCCGCTGATCGGGGCGATCGGCATGTTGTAATAGGTCCCGTCCGGAGCGAAGTAGCCCATCAATTCCTCGACATCGAGCCGTGACCAGGCCGCGATGAAGGCGCGGATCGTTTCGGCATTCCCAGCCAAGGTCAGTCCTCGACCGCGAAGCTGATCTCGGCGTGTTCGCACAGGCGTTCGACCAGCGCTTCGCCCAGCAGTGCGCCAGGGGTGGCGACGGCACCATCCGCCTTGCAGGAAAGCAGCGCGATCCCGGTTTCGGCGATCATCCGGCTGGTCGAGCCATAACCCGGATCATAGCGGCCCTTGACGCCGTAGCGGATTGTCTTGCCATCGGGCCATTCGCCGATGAACAGCACGTCGTAGAAGCCGTTCTCGCGCTCTTCGGCACTGGGGCCTTCGCCGGGTTTGGGCGGCTTGGCCCCGAATGGGTTCTTGAGCATTTCGCCGACCGCATGGGCCGCCTTCTGACCAATCTCGCCGGCACTGGTCAGCAGCATTTCGTCGTATTTGAAATCGGCCCCATAGGGGTGGCCAAGCAGGAAATTGGTGCGGTGGACGTTCTTGGTGTTGATCGTCGCCATGATGAACGGCGCGGCCCACTTGCCGACACTTTCCTCATATTCGGGCACCAGCCCCATCGGCTGCGAGGGCCCTTCGAAGCCCGGTGTCAGCCCGAACGGGCTTTGCAGCACCTTGATCAGCGAGGGGTCCCGGGCGACCGCTTTCATCGTTTCGGTCAGACTGGCCGCCGTCCCGCCCGAGAAAGTTCCCTGCATCCCGCGGACCCGGCCCTTGACCCTGGGGGCGGGGCTGCCGTGGCGCGAGACCGCCTCCTTCTGGAGCATCAGCACGCCCAGATCGAACGGGATCGAATCGAAGCCAGAGGAGAACGCGATCCGCGCACCCGAAGCCTTGGCTGCTTCGTGGTACTTGTCGACCATCTGCCGCATCCAGCCCGGTTCGCCGCAAAGGTCGGCATAGTCGGTCCCCGCTTCGACGCAGGCTGCCAGCAAGGGCTCGCCATAAAGCTGGTAGGGGCCGACCGTGGTGACGATCACCCGCGCGCTTTCGGCCAGGGCCTGCATGCTCGCCGGATCGTCGGAGTTGGCCACCACCAGCGGCGTATCGGCTGGCGCACCGATCAGGTCGCGAACCTCGGCCAGCTTGTCCGCGCTGCGCCCGGCCATCGCCCATTTCGGACCCTTACCCTTGTAATGATGGGCCAGGTATTCGGCGACGAGGCGCCCGGTGTACCCGGTCGCGCCATAGACGACGATGTCATAGGGGCGGTCAGCCTTGGCGGTCATTTGTGCTCTCCGTTGCTTCCCGAATCTGAGGGCGGGATCGTGGCCAAGAAGGACATAAAAGGGTGGCAATGTCGAACCGAATTTACCTTCCGCTACGGCACCCGGACACTCAGAACCGGTATTGCCGGCTGGCGAGATCGAACATGATCTCCTCGCTGCCGCCGCCGATCGCCATGACGCGGACTTCGCGGTAGATCCGCTCGACCCGGCTGCCGCGCATAAAGCTGGCTCCGCCCAGGATCTGGCAGGCCTCGCGTGCACAGAATTCCATGGTCTGGGTGGCCTGGACCTTGAGCAGTGCGAAGTCGCCGGGGAAGGCCTTGTCGTTCAGCACGCACCAGGCGCAGTGATCGATCCAGGCCTGGCTGGCCTGAATCCGGCGGACCATATCGGCCAGCTTGTGGCGGATCACCTGGTTGGTGATGAGCGGTTTGCCAAAGGTCTCGCGCTGCCGCGCCCAGTCGAGCGCATCCTCGTAACAGATCCGGGCAAAGGCCACGGCCTGCTGGCTCATCCCCAGTCGCTCGCCGTTGAAATTGCGCATGATTCCGGCAAAGCCGCCGTTCTCGGGCCCGATCAGGTTCTCGGCTGGAACCTCGACATCGTCGAAATGGATCGTCGCGGTATCGCTGGCGTGCCAGCCCATCTTGGCCAGGGCCGTGCGGCTGACGCCCGGCCGGTCCAGCTCGACCAGCAGCAGCGAGATCCCGCCGAAGCCCGGCCCGCCGGTGCGCACCGCAAGCGTGATGTAATCGGCGCGCATGCCGGTGGTGATATAGGTCTTCTCGCCATTGACCACGTAGCTCGCGCCCCTGCGCTCCGCCCTGGTGCGCAGTTGCGCCACGTCAGACCCGCCGCCCGGTTCGGTGATGCCAAGGCAAATCAGTTTCTCACCCGCCAGCACCGCTGGCGCGATCCTGCGCTGCAGTTCCGGGCTGCCCATGGCCAGGATCGGCGGCAGACCGATCCCGTGGGTCATCAGCGAAGCACAGATCCCGCCCGCCCCGGGCCGGGCCAGCTCTTCGGTCTGGACCAGACTGTGGAACAAGGTGAAGGCATTGCCGGTGCCGCCGAATTCCTCGGGGTAGTTGAGACCGAGGATCCCCGCCTCGGCCGCCTTCCTGTGCAAGTCGCGCGGCAATTCGCCCGCGGCTTCCCACTGGTCGACGTTGGGGGTGATTTCCTTGGCGACGAACGCGCGGACGGTGTCGCAGACCGCCTCATGGCTTTCATCGTAATGTGGGGAGCGCGAACGCCACTGGTCAAACAACGGCGTTTCCATGGCTCAATTCCAGTTCTTGATGGCAAGCGCCCATCTATCAATCGTGGCGAGAAAGTCTGGATGCAATTCGCTGAGTTCGGCGATGTCGCTATCGCAGACGGATCGTGCCCTAAGGCCGATATGATGCATACCAGGTATGACGGTTACATTTGCGGACTTGACGGTTTTCAGTCGGCCCGCTGCGAGGGACGACGGCGTGGAATCGTCCGACGCCCCGAACAGGAAAAACGCTTTGCCCTGATAGCTTTGCCAAACCGGCAAGGGATCAAAATTGATATCCAGCACATCGTACCATTCCGGAGTTGCACCGACTTCCGGTGTGGCTGGAAACAGCCAGTCGGCCAACCCCGGTCGCGATCGGGCCTGAGCCGTCAGGGCAGCCAACTCGCCCGCCTTCTTGGGATCAAGCCGTGACGCAAAAAACGCTTCTTGCTGACGAAGTGCGAGCGAAACATCGCCAGCAGGTAGCCGTGCGCACTGCATCCGCACTTTGGTATTGTAGAGATTCTGCTCAGGAACGGTCAGCGCCGATCCAGCCGCCCCGATCAACATTACAAACGCCGGATTGGCGTTGCCGCGAACCGCTTCGGCCGCGATCCATCCTGCTTGGCTTGACCCGGCCAAGCCAACACGGTTGGGATCAATGCCGGGGAGCGTTCGCAGCCGCGTCATCGCCGCAGAGGCATCGGCGGCCAGTTCCTTGAATCCAGCGCTGTTCCAGTCGCCGACCGATTCACCGACCCCTCGTTTGTCATATGCCAGCACCGCAATGCCGCGCCGCGCCAGCCGCTGTGACAAAAGCCCGATCAAGGATGCATAGCCGTTGCGATCCTGTGGTCCGGAACCATGGAGCATCACAACGGCGGGAATGGGTGCTGCGCTGTTCCCAGCAGGCAGATAGAGCGTACCGCCAAGCCTGTCGTTTTCCCCAAACCGAATTGATTGCGTCCTGTATGCGGCAATCCGTGGCAATGATACCTCGCGCTGACCCGCCTCGACATTCCGCAGCGAGTGATCGGTCTGGAATGAATATCGACCGACAACGCTTGGTTCGATTAGCCGCGTTCCTGCTGTCCAGACCCGACCGCTTTCGCGCGTCAGTCCGCGCCATTTTCCTGAACACTCATCCAGCACAAACAGCCGCCTGACAGACCGCGTGACGACCTTCGGACAGGCTTCGGTGCCATAGATTCCAAGAAACTGGTCATAGTAGGCCGGATCGAGTTCTTCGTCGTCCGCTGCAAATTGAACAGGTCCCTGCGCGTTCTCAAATTCTTCACGGCTTGCCGGACCGCTAGTGTCGACAACAAACTGACCATCACTGATCCGCGTCGCAAAGCTGCCAAAGTAGGTTTGGCCCGTGGGTGCCGGGCCAACCCGCAGGCGGTAGTAACCAACGTCGCCGCCGGTGCTGCGCTTCACAAAGCGGAAATTCAGGTCGGCCCCGCCAGTGGCCTGGCTGATTCCAAGCGAGCGAAACAACTGCGCGAAACCTTCGGCGATTTCAGGCCTTCCTGTTCGCAGTAACGGAGCAGTGCCAGGATAGAGCTCGGAAAAACTGGCGTCGAGCGAATAGGCCTCGGCGGCCTGGTTCGGGTCGGCTGTGCGGTATCCGTCTCGAAGCTTGGAATATGGACGGTCGTCTGCTCCTGCGGCGTTTGCGCTCACGATGGAGGTCGACAGAAGCAAGCCTAGCCCGATAGCGAGAATTCCGCGAAAAGACCGCTTCGTGCTCCCCATCGCGCCCTCCTAAAGCTTCGGCAGCGTAACCCCGCGCTGGCCCATGTATTTGCCCGCGCGGTCACCGTAGCTCACCTCGCACGGCTCGTTCCCCTTGAGAAACAGGAACTGGCAAGCGCCTTCGTTGGCATAGATCTTGGCGGGCAGCGGGGTGGTGTTGGAAAATTCCAGAGTCACGTGGCCTTCCCACTCGGGCTCCAGCGGGGTGACATTGACGATGATCCCGCAGCGGGCATAGGTGCTCTTGCCCAGGCAAATCACCAGCACGTCGCGCGGGATCCGGAAATATTCGACCGTGCGGGCCAGTGCAAAGCTGTTGGGCGGGATGATGCAGCAGTCGGTCTTCATGTCGACAAAGCTGTTTTCGCTGAAGTTTTTGGGATCGACCACCGCCGAATGGACGTTGGTGAACACCTTGAACTCATCCGCCACCCGCGCGTCATAGCCATAGCTGGACAGGCCATAGCTTATGCACCCGTCGCGCTGCTGCCGCTCAACGAACGGTTCGATCATGCCTGCGTGGCGGGCTTCGTTTCGGATCCATTTGTCTGATAAAATTGCCATGACTTCTTGTCAGTCTACTTCCGTTTGCTGGGCTTGCCCTTGCCATAAGGTTCGAAAATGATGTGGCACGAAGGGGTTAACGTGAGTGCACCTGGCAGGCTGAAGACCAGGATCGCCAAATTGCGCTCCTTGTCTGCCCAGTGTTTGGATATGAAGGTAGCGAAAGAAATCTGCTTGCGCTCCACCTTGGCCGGTTCCCCGAGCGGAGCCTCAGATGCGGCCAGAAAAGCCGGACAATCATTTTGGTTTTGCGGCTTGATCTTGACGATGCTGAGGCCACCCTTGCGGTCAAAGAAGAACAGCCATTGCGCCGCGATCCCATGATAGTCGCCCAAGCGGGAGGCGCGTTGATCTTGATTCCAGACCCTGTCGTCCTTCCCGCCCTGGTCTAGCCGGGTCCCATCGCCGGCTGAGGCGATGACTTTTTCAACCGAGTCACCCCAATGGGTCCCCTCCCAATCGGCACGGGCTGGCATGGCACTCAACGAGGTCGCGCAGGCGATTGTGATTGCGAACTTCCTGTTCATGCCCCCAGCATGCCGCGCTGCGGCTTTGGCATCAAGGGTCAGTGTCCGTGATAGTCCTTGTACCAGCGCACAAAGTTGGGGACACCGACATCGATGCTGGTGGTCGGGGCATAGCCGAGGTCACCCTGGATTGCGTCGATATTGGCATAGGTGGCGGGAACGTCGCCCGGCTGGATTGGCTGGAAGTCGATCAGCGCCTTCTTGCCGCAGCTTTCCTCGAGCAGTTCGACCACCCGCATCAGGTGTTCGGACTGGTTGTTGCCGATATTGTAGAGCGCGTGCGGCTTGGTGCTGCCCCCGGCCTTGGCCGCGCCATTGTCGGCCGGCGGACTATCAAGGCAAGCAATCACGCCTGAGACAATGTCATCGACATAGGTGAAGTCGCGGAACATTTCGCCGTTGTTGAACACCGGGATCGGCTGGCCGGCCAGAATCGCCTTGGTGAAGATCCACATCATCATGTCGGGCCGGCCCCAGGGTCCATAGACGGTGAAGAAGCGCAAGCCGGTCAAGGGCACGCGGAACAGATGGGCATAGGTTTCGCTCATCAGCTCGTCGGCGCGCTTGGTCGCGGCGTAGAGCGAGACCGGGTGGTCGACCCGGTCTTCGACCGAAAACGGCATATTGGTATTGCCGCCATAGACCGAACTCGAGCTGGCATAGACCATGTGCTCGACCTTGCGGTGGCGGGCGATCTCCAGCAGGTTGACGTGGCCGGCCAGGTTGGCGCTGACATAGGCCTGCGGATTTTCAAGGCTGTAGCGCACCCCGGCCTGGGCACCGAGGTGAACAATTCGATCAAACTTCTCGTCCTTCAGCGCGCCGTCGAGCGCGGCCATGTCGGCAAAATCGAGCTGGTGGAAGGCAAACCGATCGCCGCCGGCTTCAGCTACACGGGCAAGCCGGTCCTGCTTGAGGCTGACCTGATAATAGTCGTTCATGCTGTCGATCCCGACCACGGAATCGCCGCGGGCAAGCAGCCGCAGGGCCAGGGTAGAGCCAATGAAGCCGGCCACGCCGGTAATCAGAACTCGCATCAATATCCTTCCAAACACTCGTGGGCGGGGCATTAGCCGGTCGGCCTTATTTCATGGTTAACCCATCGCTGGTAGGGGGTTTTTGCAATGACTGAACCTGCCAAAATCCTCGTCGTCTTCGGCACCCGTCCCGAGGCGATCAAGCTGTTCCCGGTTATCGCCGCGCTGCGTGCCGATCCGCGCTTCACGCCGGTGGTTTGCGTTTCGGCGCAGCACCGCCAGATGCTCGACCAGGTGCTCGACATCGCCGACCTGGTCCCGGATCACGATCTTGATCTGATGAAACCCGATCAGACGCTCGACGGGCTGACCGCCGCGCTGCTGACCGAGCTTGGCCGGGTGATGGACCTTGAAAAGCCCGCGCGGGTAATCGTCCAGGGCGATACTGCCACGGCGATGGCTGGTGCGCTTGCCGCCTATTACCGCCAGATCCCGGTCGATCATGTTGAGGCGGGCCTGCGCAGCGGCAATATCTATCACCCCTGGCCCGAAGAGGTGAACCGCAAGATCATCGGCAGCATCGCCAGCCTGCACTTCGCCCCAACCGAAGTGAGCCAGGCTGCGCTGCTGGCAGAGAACGTGCCCACGGACCGGGTTCACGTGACCGGCAACACCGTGATCGATGCATTGCACTGGGTTTCGGCCCGGATCGAAGCCGATCCGGCGCTTGCTGCCGGGTTGGATGAAATCAAGGCCCGCTTTGCTGGCAAACGCATCATCGGCGTGACCAGTCACCGCCGCGAGAATTTTGGCGGCGGGATGGAGGCAATCGCTGAGGCGATCCGCCAGATCGCAGCGCGGCCGGACGTGGCGGTGATATTTCCGGTCCATCTAAACCCCAATGTCCGCAAGGTGATGGGCGCCGCGCTCGACGGGCTCGACAATGTCGCGCTGATCGAGCCGCTCGACTATCCGCACTTCGCGCACCTGCTGGCGATCAGCGAGATCATGCTGACTGACTCTGGCGGGGTGCAGGAGGAGGCGCCCGCGCTGGGCAAGCCCGTGCTGGTCATGCGCGAGACGACCGAACGGCCCGAAGGTGTGGCGGCCGGAACCGCCAGGCTGGTCGGCACCGAAACAGCGGTTATCGTTACCGAAATGTTCAATCTTCTCGACGATAAGGCGGCTTACGAAGCCATGGCGCGGGCGCATAATCCCTTCGGGGATGGGCAGACCGCGCGGCGGATTGTGGAGCTGCTTGGGAATGAAATCGGACGTTAAGCCGGACGTTTGCGTCGTTGGTCTGGGATACATCGGGCTGCCCACCGCTGCTGTCGTTGCGCGCGCGGGTTGCCGGGTCCACGGGGTCGACGTGACGCAAAGCGTGGTTGATACGATCAACCGCGGCGAAATCCACATCGAGGAAGTCGATCTCGACGGGCTGGTTCAGGGCGTCGTCGCACGCGGGCTGCTGACCGCCGCGACCGAAATCGCCCCCTGCGACGTGTTCATCATTGCCGTCCCGACTCCGTTCGACAAGAACCACGCGCCCGATATTTCCTTTGTCCTCGCCGCCGGCGAGGCGGTGGCCAAAGTTCTGAAGCCCGGCGATTGTGTGATCCTCGAATCGACCTCGCCGGTCGGCACGACCGAGGCTTTGCGCGATCTGATCGCTAAGGCCCGGCCCGATTTGAAATGCCCCGGCCTGACCAATGAAACCCCCGACATCGCGATCTCCTACTGCCCGGAGCGCGTTCTGCCGGGCAAGATCCTTGAAGAGCTGACCGGCAACGACCGCTCGATCGGCGGGATCACTCCGCGTTGCGCGCGCAAGGCGTTGGCGTTCTATAAGCTGTTCGTGCGCGGCGAATGCGTGGTCACGGATTCACGCTCGGCCGAGATGACCAAGCTGGTCGAGAACGCCTACCGCGACGTCAACATCGCCTTCGCCAACGAGCTGAGCATTGTGGCCGACAAGATGGGGCTCGACGTGTGGGAGGTGATCCGCCTCGCCAATCGCCACCCGCGCGTAAACATCCTGACCCCTGGCCCTGGTGTCGGCGGACACTGCATTGCGGTCGATCCATGGTTTATCGTCCACGGCGCGCCCGAAGAGACCCCGCTGATCCGCACCGCGCGCGGCGTCAACGATGGCAAGATCCATCACGTGATCGCCCGCGCCGAGGCTCTGATTGCAGCGCATCCTACAGCACGCGTTGCCTGCCTCGGCCTGGCCTTCAAGGCCAATATCGACGATTTCCGCGAAAGCCCGGCCCGCGCCGTGGCCGCGCGCCTCGCGCGCAAGTTCGGGGAGCGGATCAAGGTGGTTGAGCCCTATGCCGCCGCTCTGCCGCGCGAGTTCGAAGGGACCAAGGCCGAACTGATCGACATCGATACCGCGCTCGAGACTTGCGACGTGCTGATCGTGCTGGTCGATCACGATGCCTTCAAGGCCGTGCCGCTGGCCGAACGCGCCGCCAAGTCGGTCTACGATACCCGCGGGATCTGGCTCGACCAGCCGGGTTCCGCTGCGCTGCCCGGGGGCACAAAGGCCTTGCGGCTGGCCAGCTAGCCTTGCCTCGGTGCCGCGGTCCTGCCACGGTACCGGCGTGATCCGATTCCGCCGCACTCTCCTCGCGATCCTTGCCCTGACCGCAAGCGGCTGCGCCGCCATGCCTGCGCCAAGCCCGCAGGACGCATTCTGGCGCGCCTTGTCGAGCCATTGCGGCAAGGCCTATGCCGGACACCTGGTTAGCGACGAGGCCGCCGATGCCGACATGCGCGGCGCGGCCATGGTCATGCATGTGCGTGAATGTTCAGACAGCCGGATCGCCATTCCCTTCCACATCCAGCGCGCCGATGGCAGCTGGGATCGCAGCCGGACCTGGCTGGTCACCCGGACCGCAGCAGGCCTGCGGCTCAAGCACGATCACCGCCATGCCGACGGGCATCCCGATGCGGCCACGCTTTACGGCGGGGATACTGCCGCTGCCGGCACCGGGGCGGCGCAGGACTTTCCCGTCGATGCGGAAAGCATTGCGCTGTTCCGGCAGGAAGGGCGGCTCGCCTCCACCACCAATGTCTGGCGGATCGAGCTTAGTCCTGCGGGAAGCCCGCGCTCTCAATTCGCCTACCAGTTGACCCGCCGCCCGCCCAATGCCCGCCTGTTCCGGGTCGAATTCGACCTGACCCGCCCGGTCGCAACGCCGCCGCCGCCCTGGGGGCATTGACCTTCGGGCTGACTGCGGCATGATAGCCCCTGTCAGGCCGCGAGGGGCGGCCATCAGGGGAGCCCGCCATGTCAGAAACCGATCTCAGCGGACCGCCGCCTTCGATGACGCCTTCGTCAACGCCCGGGCCGGCATCGCCGCCGCCTTCACCGCCGTCGGCGCCGCAGGGCGGGTTCGATCTCAACTACCCGACGATCGTTTCGCTGCTTTACCTCAGTTCTTTTCTGCTGGGGGTCACCGCGATCGTCGGGGTGGTGCTGGCCTATGTCTGGAAGGGTGAGGCGCGCGAGGCATGGGAGGCTTCGCACTATGAGTATCTGATCAACACCTTCTGGATCGGGCTGGTCGGCTCGATCGTCAGCTTCATCCTGATCTTCATTCTGATCGGCATTCCGCTGATGCTGGCCGTGATGGCGCTGGTGATAGTGCGCTCGGTACTCTCGCTGATCCGCGCGCAAAAGCATGAGCCGATGCCCAACCCCGGTACCTGGCTGGCCTGAACCGGGCGCGCCTGACGCGCCCGCAGCGCTGCCTAGCGCAGGATCACCTTGCCCAGCAGGCTGAGCCACGACTGGAACAGTTCCGGGCGCGGCTGCGGGGTCTGGGCCTTGGCCGGCTGCGCTGCCTGGCCCTTGACCGCGGCTTCGACCACCACCCGGCTGCCTTCGGCCGAGGATACCGCCGCATCGGGCAGGTCGCGTCCGGCATCGGCAAGCAAGGGAGCAGGCGCGGCCAGCAGGGCCAGCGCGGCGCAGCGAAGGGCAAGGGCGGTCTTGGTCATGGGGCCACGCTATCACAGCCGGCGGGTTTGGCAAGATGCTGATGCAGCGGGCGAAACCGCGCGCCCTGCCAGACCTGTGGTGCTTGCCCCGGGCGGCCTGGCCAGGGCATTGTGCTGGCCGCAAGACGGCAAGGGAGGCACGGGTTTGGCAAGGCAGGATCTCACCTGGAGCCTGGGCGGGCTGGTGCTGGGCCTGCTGATCGCCACCAACAATGTCCTCCAGGGCCGCTTTGATGGCTCGTCGTTCGCGCTGGGGCAGCTGGCCGGCAATGTGCTCGGCGGAATGCTCGCCGCTTTCGTGATTGGCCGGATCGCCGCGCGGTTTGCGCGCTAGGCGCTCCAGCCGATCCACAGCCCCGCCGCGCTGACCTGCAGCACCGCAATCGCGAACAACAGGCCGGAGAACGGCTGCTTGCGGGTCTTGTGGCTGAACACCTTGTGCCCGGCATAGGCGCCCGGCGTCCCGCCGATCAGCGCCAGCCCCAGCAGCGTCGATTCCTTGATCCGCCAGGCACCCCGCTCGGCGCGGTCCTTGTCGATCCCGAACATGGCGAAAGCGGCAAAGTTGATCGCGGCCAGCGCGGTGGCGATTATTTCAGGCGTGATGAATTTGGTGACCGGCATGTCAGACGCTTCGTTGGCTGCGGCACAGAGGGATCGTTGCTACATTCGGGCAGACTGGAATTGACGATGATCGACGGTCCGTCTTTCTTCTGCAGCGGCGCTGCATTCACTTGAAACAGTGTAAGCGAACCAAGTGCGAAGGCACCGATCAGGAAGGCCGCCACGTTGACGATCCCCGGCCAGCGCAAATGCGGGTCGCCAAGATCGTACTTGCCCTCGCTGGCCATGGTCGCCACCCGCATATAGACCAGAATCCCGGCGATCATGCTTATTCCCAGCGCGCAGAGCGTGAGGATAACCACGCTGCGTTGCCCCAATCCGTTCAAGCTCTGCAGAAAGCTTGCCCCGGTCAGGAATGCGATCAGGGCCCCATCCAGCGCGATGATGAACTTGGTGAAATCTAGCGCGAGATCAAGTCCGGCCTTGCGCGCCATCTCAGCAGAACCACAGGTAATGGCAACTGGAACGCTTCATGGCGAAACGAATGGCCTCGGCGTCGATGGGTGAGGGAGGGCTGGTTTCCGGTATTTCCATCAGAACGGCAATCAGTGCGCGCCGCAGCTTGTAGCGATCGACATTTCTGAGGCGGGTATAGCCCCAGTCCATCGCTGGCTCAGTCAGCACATCAAAAGCGGATGGATCAACGTCCATCCCCAGATCCCGAGTAATTCGGGTTACGATCGTGCGAATTTCCCTGGCCAATAGCCTTGGCGACGATAGATCCATCCGCGCTATTCCCCTTGCTGCGGTTTTTCTGCTTGGTCGGTTCTGCTCGATCTGAAATCAATTCAGAGCCGAAGGCAACAGGATTTGTGATTCACGCAAAGACGCCAAGACACAAAGATGTCGCGTGCGGGGCTGGGGTGGGGTGCCGATCGGATGCGGCGTGGAAGGGCGAGGCAACAAGCAGAGGCGGCTGCGCCGCAGGCCGTCAATGCCCGCTTTCACTGCTGAGGTTGGGTGCGAGACACGGCGGCGCGGTAGGGCGCGGCATCTTGGCGTCTTTGCGTGATGCTATTGGACGGTGCGATTTGGGGTGAGTTTGGGGGTGGTTGCAACGGTTAACGTAACTCCGCACAATGGAGTTGCGGGGCCTAGCTTGTATGGCTGGTTCCAAATTGGAAGGGGCCATACCAACCTCAGGGAAGGATATCGCGATGAGTCTTAAACGGGGCATTGTACGCGCAACTTTGGCGTTCGGCTTGCCATGGGTAGCGTTCTGGGGGTGGTCTTTTTGGGAAGCCGCTCAGGCGGAAGCCAATTGGAATAGGCAGGCCAATGAATCAGTCGAGCGCCAACACGGGCTAACCGGCAATACGTTGCTTCACATGAATGATATGGTGCGGGCCGCCCGAAGTTTAGAGCATGATGCTCGCAAACGGAAGGAGTTGGCGATTAAGGTAGGTGCAGTGGCTCCGGCTGCGCTCGCACTTCTTCTAGCGGCTTGCTTCTGGGTATGGAGAGGGTTCCGTGGTGGTCCAAACAAGTAAGCAATCGTCAGATTATTGGAGGGCGCGATTTGGGGGATTCTGGGGGTAAAGTAAAGTATCACCGTAGCATTACCTGACAACAATATCTCCATACTGTTTCCAAAATTCCTCGCACGTATCGGGAACTGTTTCGAAAAATAAACCTCCTGGATCCCCCACTCTAAATGAAGACTGAATCCTTTCTCTGTCTAGCTCCA
>CAZOSI010000040.1:0-19618 GCA_964582485.1 uncultured Novosphingobium sp. | reverse complement strand
CAGGATTCGATGCCTGCATCGCCGCGATGTACTGGCTGCGCGCATCCCCGGTCGACCACAACGCAACCTTTTTGTAGCTGTCTTGAAGCGCCGCCGCGTTGAAGCCTTCGCGGTTGGTTACATACTGCGCCAGCATCGAGTGGACCAACGCCTGATCTGGATTGATGGCCTGGTCTTTGGTCAGATTGAGCGGCTGGACGAAGCCTGTTTGTCGGTCAACCATTACCGCGTAAGGTTCGACTTGCTTGAGCGGGATCAGCAATACCAAGGCCAGAGCTTCAATCAGAGCTACGGCCGTCGCAGCTCCAGCGATGATCCAGGCCAATCGCCGCGAACGACGATCACCTTCGTAACGATCTTCGGCCCAGCTTTCCGCGGCCCGGTAATAATCGGACAGCGCCGGGTCTTCAGGCTTGTTCATTCAGGTACCGTCCCTTCTGGATGCAGCGGAAGATGAACGACGGGTGTTGCGGCGATAGGAGCTGCCCAGCCCTTCGCCCTTGATCACGCTTGGCCGCCCTGAAATCGATGCAACCGGGGCAGAGCTTTTCTGACCGAATGTCCCGCCCCCAATCCTTCTGGATCGCTCGGTCATCCGGTCTTCGCGTTGCATTGTCTGTGCAACCGCATCTGCTACCTGCTGGGCGCGCGGCAACATCGTCGGGGCCATCGTTGACCTTCCTGCCTGAACAAACGCCAGCCTGGATTGGTCGCGGACGGACGCGCCCACCGCCTCTGCCACACGTTGCCACCCCGGAGCGGCAAAGAACACCACCCTTACAGACAGGGCGAGGCCGCCCCAGGCAACTGCCGCAAATGCCAATGCTATCACGGTAAGTTCAGTTGGCACGGCCGGAACCAGAACGTTGGCATCACGCTGCGCCAGTGCGCTGCCGAGCCAGCCTTCAAGCATGACCAGTTCGACTCCATAGATTAACGTCAATACCAATCCGCCAAGCGCACAGGCACCAAGCCCCCGGAGCCAGCCAATGAACACGTCTCGGGTTCCGGCAAACAGCAGCAAGGCCGCCATCAACGGTGCCAGGGCCAGCAGGATTCCAGCTGCCAGCCGGACAATCGCAATCGGCCCGATCGTACCGACAAGAAAAGCGATCCGGCCCCAGGCAAAACCGGTCCGGTCAGCCAAGGCGATCCCGCGCGAAATATCCCCCTGATCGGTCTGACCCACGACTCCACCAGTCATTCGGCCCGTACCCCACGCTGTCAGCGCCACGATTCCCTGATCTGCATTGTCCAGCCGGTGGTTGAGATCACCGTGGCTCCCAGGAAGGTTCGCTGCAATTCCGATCTGAGAGGCGATCTGGCTTGGTCCATCAAGGACCGCGTTGTAGGCTACTGTCCGCCATGCGGGCCAGCTGGTTGCCAGCGTCAGGACAATTCCGACCTTGATGAAACTGCCTGCCACATCGCGACCTGCGGGCCCTTCGCCGAACATCAACCGCAATCCGAACAGGGCAATAAACAGCGTCAATGCCGCTAGTAGCAAAGCCGTCACTGGCGAATTGGGGTCAGCCAACGCGCCATAGCCATAGGCACCGATCGCCTTGGCCTGGCAATCGACCTGAGCCAGTACACCGCCCAGAAAATTACTACCGGACTGGATTGCGACGCAAGTCATGGTGCCCGTTCCAGCAAGGGCTTCATCCAGGCAGTCGGATCGAGCCCGGTTCCGGCAGAAAGTTCGTCGAACAAGCGGACAGTTGCCTCGCGGCCTGAAAGAATGGTCAACAGGTCCTTCTCGCCGGTCAGGTTAAGCCGAGCGACAACGCTTTCATTGCCATGTTTGATCAAGAAACAATGTGAGGAATCCGGAAGCGTCCGGACAAGCTCATATTCGTGCGGGGTCAACCCAAATCCGTCGATGTAGTCTTCAGCCCTGGCTTTTGGATTGATCATGAAGATCTGCGTCGCGGCCTGTTCGACGATCGCACTGGCGATCTTGCTTTCAAGCGCATCCTGCGCGCTTTGGGTAGCAAATCCGACGATCCCGTTGCGTTTGCGGATGGTCTTTTCCCAATCCTTTATCCGCCGCACGAAAACCTCGTCGTCGAGCGCCTTCCAGCCTTCATCCACGACGATGATCGAGGGGGTTCCATCGAGCCGGTCCTCAACCCGGTGGAAAAAGTAAAGCAGCGCAGGGGTCCGAACCGCCGGATCATCGAGCAGCGCGGTCATGTCGAAGCCGACAGTGGAGGCCGTCAAATCAGTTAGGTCTTCATCATTGTCAAACAGCCAAGCCCGCTCGCCTTCGCCCCACCATGGGCGCATCCGTGAAAAGAGGTCCCCCGCCCTTGGCCGGCTGGCCCCGCGCAATAGCTGAACCAGATGACTCAACCGACGCAAAGCGCGTGGCTGGGCGAAATTCGCGTCAACCGCGTCCTTGATCAGTTCAAGCTCACCAGAGTCGGCGCTGTCAGCAAGCAACACCAGCCAATCAATCAGAAACTGCCGGTTAGCAGGACTGTCTTCCATTTGTAGCGGATTCAGCCCAGAAGGTTCGCCAGGACGCAGGCGGTCATACTGCCCTCCGACCGCGCGTATGAACAATTCTGCGCCTCGATCCTTGTCGAAAAACACAATCCGCGGTGCGAATTTGCGGGCCTGGGCCAACAGGAAATTGAGTACAACCGTTTTGCCCGAGCCCGACGGCCCGATCACGGTGAAATTTCCGAGGTCGTTTTGGTGGAAGTTGAAGAAATAGGGGCCGGCAGCGGTGGTTTCGAACAAGGTAACCGCATCGCCCCAATGGTTGCCGCGGGCCTGGCCGACCGGAAAGTTGTGCAGCGAGGCAAGCCCCGCGAAATTGGCGGTCGAAACCAGCCCCTTGCGTGCAATATAACGGAAGTTTCCTGGAAACTGCGCCCAAAACGCAGGCTCCAGCGCGATGTCTTCGCGGACTGCAACGATCCCCAGATCAGCCAATGCGGCGATCACTTCGGCAACCTGGCCGTTGAGCGCTTCAATGCTGGAGGCGTGGATCGCGATCGTGGTGTGATGTTCGCCGAACCCGGCGCGGCCTGCGGCGACATCGTCCTTGGCGCGGGTCAGCTCGTCGCGAAGCGAGAGCGCTTCATCCTCAGCCGAGCGCATCCGCCGCAGCACCAGGTTCATCCGGTTGAGCGCCTCGGCCCGCTCAACGAAGGCAAAGCTTTGCGACACCGTCATCTCGAACGGCATCCGGTACAGCTCATCAAACATCCCAGGCAAGGTTTCCGAGGGGTAGTCCTTTATCGAAACCAGGGCCCCGAAGCGCCTTTCAAAAACTCCCGATTCGCCCAGTTCGAAAGCCTCGGCCCCAAAGCTGGCCCGGCGGAACGGCAGATGTTGACCAAGATCGCCGTGCGGCAGAATCACTGGGCGCATCTCGCTGTTAAACAAATAGGACAGGAATTCGAGCGGCTCGCTAAAGTGACCATGCTCGCCTTGATAAACCGACAGCAATCGCGGCTTATAGGCACCCAACGCCGCCATCACGGCGTCGCTTGCTGCGTCGAGCGCGCGCTTCTCCTGGGCAAAGTTGGCCGCCCGGTCTGTCACGGTCCGGGCTGCAAAACCACGTATCTTGTCGAGCAATCCGACCCGTCCCTGCAGCGGCCGACGCACGATCGTCAGGAACAGCTCATTGACATACATTTCGCGCGCCGCGAGCCGATCGCGCCAACGCGCGTCCAGATGCCGGGAAAACTCGTCCTGATAACGCGAATCCAGCGCCACTTCGGCTTTGCGCCGGACCACGTGGTGGTAGATTGCGAAACGCGAAGATCCGATCGCCTTGAGCATCGCATCGCGCAGTTCGGCGCGATAGTTGATCTCTTCGGTATCTGCTGTCTCAAACAGCAGGCCGCCAAGCCGCACGGTCTGCAGCAGCAGGCCATCGCGCGTTTCAATCGTTACATCATCGACATGCCGTGCGAACGGCAGGTGCTTACCTGCCGTCTGCTCACGTCCGATCACGCGCGGATCACTGGTCAAGGACGGTATGAATTGCATCCCCACAACCGGTAATTTTTGACCCGTGGACAGCGGCTGACTTTGGCGATCCACAAATCGGAGAAGCGCGGCTCGCGCAGGCAGGCAATCATGCCAGCCCCATGGACCACCATGGCAACAGCCAGGGCCCAGAAACTCTTGAAGATCAGGAACAGTTCTGCCGCAAGGATCGCATTGAAGACGAAATAGCTATAAGTCACACCGCCGAACATCTGCGGCCGGGTCAGGGCAACAAACACCGCACTTCGATTGAGCCCGGCCAAGGTCAGCCCCCAGCCGATGCGCGAATGCCCGCGACGATGCTGGCCGCACCAAACAGAACAAAACAGCCAAGAATCACGACCGCGCCGCGCCGCCAGTCAATTCTCCCGGTCAGCATCATAAACCCTACCGAAGCAATAGCGATAACCGCAGCAACAGTTGCCACGGTGCCGAGCAAAGTGCCCTGCAGCCAATTCAATGCGCCGATTATGGGGCCTGAACCTTCTGGATCGGGCGCCGCCAGCGCCAAGGCTTTGCCAGGCACGGCAAATAACCCGGCAAGTGCTGAAAACAAAACAATAAACCGACGGCCCAAGATCATGCTCCCTCCAAATGGAATCGCGTCTGTAGGGTCCTGTCTGGCATGATCTGACCCAGCTTGCCATAGCCTTCACCTTGAAATGGCAAGAAATCGGTTATGCCAAGCAGCACCATTGCAATAGCCAGCCTATCTGGCAAAGCTATCGTCACAATGCAGATGTCAGATGCCCTTGTTTCGATTCAGATCGGTAGTGCACCGTTTGCTGCCGCCGAGTGGATTGAGCGGCTTCTTATCGGGCCAGTCGGCACCAGTTTGGCGGTAATCTCGGTAGCCTGGTTCGGGTTGGGAATGCTGACCGGACGACTGGCCGTTCGGCGCGGCGCACTACTGGTGCTTGGTTGCTTTGTGCTGTTCGGAGCACCAGTGATTGCAAAGGGGCTGCTCGGCTTAGCGGGCGAAGCAGGCGGCGCTCGTCCGGCTCCAGTCGCGCTAACCATCAACCCGCCCCCTCCTGCCGTACGCCAGCCCCCGGCCTTTGATCCCTATGCCGGGGCATCAGTACCCCAGGGGAACTAGCCTGAATGCGGTGTTATCGCCTGCGATTCGCAATGCGGATCGCAGGGGGGGGGCGAACCCTGTAATTGGTAGTACCCGGGCAAGCCGGCCGCCGACGGGAGGGGGATTGGGCAGGCGGCAGCCGACCAATTTGATCTAGGCTTTGTCGTCAGGCTCTGCGATATGCCCATACGGGTAGTGGTCGGGAGCAATGTCGCTGTGTCAATGACACCTGAATCGCTGATCGAAAGCAGCCAGGTCGCCGCCGTAGTCAGCGACCCGCGCCAGCCTGACAATCCGATCATCGCCTGCAATAAAGCCTTTATGCAGCTGACCGGCTATTCGCGTGAAGAGATTCTCGGCCGCAATTGCCGGTTCCTGCGCGGTGAACAGACCGACCCGCAGCAGACTGCCATTTTGCGCGAAGCTGTGGCTAGGCGCCGCCCGGTAATGGTTGAGCTGATCAATTACCGCAAGGATGGCACCGCCTTTCGAAACGCGGTGATGATCGCGCCGCTGTTCGACGAGAAGGGCGATCTCAGCTATTTTCTGGGCTCGCAAATGGCAATCGACGATAGCGCTACCAGCCGGCACGAGCGCGCCCGAGCACGGGTCGATGCACTTAGCCGCCGCCAGCTGCAGATCCTCGAAGCGCTGGCCAAAGGCCGGCTCAACAAGCAAATCGCTTGGGAACTGAGCCTTACCGAACGCACCATCAAAATGCACCGCGCCGCCATGCTCCGCGCGCTCGAAGTGCGTACCGTCGCCGAAGCGATCCGGATCGCGATCGAAGCGGGATTTTGATCCGCAGGATGCGCGTACCCGCCCGCGGGCACTGAAGTTGGTTTGAGAAAGGTGGAATGGTGCTGCTGGGGAGGATTGAACTCCCGACCTCAGCCTTACCAAGGATGCGCTCTACCACTGAGCTACAGCAGCACACCATTCCAGCAGGGCCCAATAAACGGCTGGGCCGTCCGGGCAGGGGCGCGCTATTGGCCGGGCACCCTTGCTTTGTCAAGCACGAGGGATGATAGCGCCAAGAGATTGCCAATGCCTGAAGACGCCGCCCCCCAGTCCCGCGAGGACCGCCTGGCCGCCAAGCTGCGCGAGAACTTGCGCCGCCGCAAGGAACAGGCGCAGAATATGACGCGTCAAGCGCAGCCGCAGCTTCCCAAAGACGAATCGAACAGCTAGGGGCCAAGCTTCCTGAAACCGGGGGAGCTGAACCGTGCCGCGCCTGATCCTTGTTCGCCATGGCCAGAGCCAGTGGAACCTGGAAAACCGCTTTACCGGCTGGTGGGATGTCGACCTGACCGCCAAGGGCGAGGAGGAGGCCCGCGCCGCCGGTGCCTTGCTTAAGGCCCGGGACATGCTGCCCAGCGTAGCTTTCACCTCGCTACAGACTCGCGCGATCCGCACGCTGCATTTCGCGCTGGAAGCGGCCGGACGGCTTTGGATTCCGGAAACCAAGGACTGGCGGCTCAACGAGCGGCACTATGGCGGTCTGACCGGTCTGGACAAGGCCGAGACCGCGACCCGGCACGGCGACGAGCAGGTCAAGATCTGGCGCCGCAGCTTCGACATTCCGCCGCCAGTGCTGGAAGACGGATCTGAATTCGATCTGCGCTCGGACCCGCGATATGCCGGGATCGCGATCCCCAGCACCGAAAGCCTGAAGGATACGATCGCCCGGGTCCTACCCTATTACGAAGCGGAAATCGCCCCGGCCCTGCGCGCGGGCGAGGTCGTTCTTGTCGCCGCCCACGGCAATTCACTGCGCGCGCTGGTCAAGCACCTGTCCGGAATTTCCGATGCCGAGATCACCGGGCTGGAGATCCCGACCGGACAGCCGATCGTCTACGAGCTGGACGAGAGCCTCAACGCGCTGGAGCGCTATTACTTGTCGGAGCGTTAGAATGAGCGCACCCGTAGCAATCGTCATGGGCAGTCAGTCTGACTGGGCGACGATGAAGTGCGCCGCCGATGCGCTCGACAAGCTGGGGGTCGGTTATGACGCGCGGATTGTCTCGGCCCACCGCACCCCGCAGCGCCTGGTTGAATTTGCCGAAGGGGCTGCCGCAGAAGGCTTCAAGGTGATTATTGCCGGGGCCGGCGGCGCGGCGCACCTGCCCGGCATGGTCGCCAGCATGACGCACTTGCCGGTGCTGGGCGTGCCGGTTCAGTCCAAGGCACTCTCGGGGCAAGACAGCCTGCTCTCGATCGTGCAGATGCCTGCCGGAATCCCGGTCGGCACACTCGCGATCGGCGAGCCCGGGGCAACCAACGCCGGGCTGCTCGCCGCCGCGATCCTCGCCACCACCAATGCGGCGCTGACCGAGCGGCTCAAGGCCTTTCGTGCGGCGCAGAGCGCCAGCGTGGCCGAGCGGCCGAGCTGAGTGCCGCAATGATTCCACCGGGCGAAACGATCGGCATTCTGGGCGGCGGCCAGCTGGGCCGGATGTTGGCCAAAGCGGCGGCGCAGCTGGGCTACCGCGTCCACGTTTATGCTCCCGAGGCGGATTCGGTCGCGGCCGAGGTCTGCGCCCGCTTCACTTGCGCGCACTGGGACGATGCCGCCAGCATGGCCGCATTCGCCGCCGATTGCGCGGTAGTCACCTATGAGTTCGAGAATGTGCCGGTCGGCCCGCTTAAGGCGTTGGGCCCGGTGCCGCTCCACCCCAATGCGCGGGCGCTGGAAGTGGCGCAGGACCGGCTGAACGAGAAGGAATTCGTCGAGCAGCTCGGTGGGCGCACCGCACCTTACATGGCGGTCGATACGCGCGAGGATCTGGATCAGGCGCTGGTCCGGATCGGATCGCCGGGGATTCTCAAGACCCGCCGCGAAGGCTATGACGGCAAGGGCCAGTGGCGGATCAACTATGACCATGAAGCCGAAGGGATTTCGCTTGGCGCCCAACCACTGGTTTTTGAGGGCTTTGTCCAGTTCTTCGCCGAATTCAGCGTAATCCTGGCCCGCGGGCAGAACGGCACGGTGAAGTATTGGGACAGCGCAGAAAATGTCCATGAAGGCGGAATTCTGGCCAAATCTACCGCACCGGCCAGCGCCGAAGTTCTGGCTCAGGTCGATGAAGCGCGGGCGCTGGCGGGTAAGGTCGCCGATGCGCTGGACTATGTCGGAGTCGCAGCCTTCGAATTCTTCGCAACCCGGCAGGGGCCGGTGTTCAACGAGATGGCCCCGCGGGTCCACAATTCCGGCCACTGGACCATCGAAGGGGCGGTCACCAGCCAGTTCGAAAATCACATCCGCGCGATCTGCGGCCTGCCGCTGGGCGATACCCGGCTCGCCGCCAGCCGGGTCGAGATGCGCAATGTGATCGGCGATGCCGCAGAGGACTGGGCTGCGGTGCTGGCCGATCCGGCCAATCACTTGCACCTTTATGGCAAGGCCGCGGCGCGTCCGGGGCGCAAGATGGGCCATGTCACCCGGTTGATCTTCACGCCATGAACCATCCTGAAATCGTGCTTGTCGTCGCTGTCGCGGACAATGGCGTGATCGGACAAGGCGGCGGAATGCCCTGGCACATTTCGGCCGATTTCCGCCGGCTCAAGGCGCTGACCATGGGCAAGCCGCTGGTGATGGGACGCAAGACCTTTGATTCGCTCCCCGGAATCCTGCCCGGCCGCCGTCACATCGTGATTACCCGCGATGCCGCCTGGGAAGCCGAGGGCGCCGAACGCGCTGCGTCGCTGGAAGCCGCCCTGCATATGGCCAATGCCCCGCACATCGTAGTTTTCGGCGGCGCGCAGATTTATGCCGAGGCGCTGCCGCTGGCCGACCGGATCGAACTGACCGAGGTCCATGCCTCGCCCGAAGGGGACACCCGCTTCCCTGCCTTCGACCGCAGCGAATGGACCGAGACCTATCGCGAGCACCATCCTGCCGAGGGCCGCAACCCGGGGTTTGATTTCGTCACGCTGCTGCGTAAACCGGGGACGGACTGAGGGAGCGGGGCAGATGCGCAAACGGGTTTGGATTCCAGTTGCGGCGGTAGCGCTGGCGGCATTCGGGTTTTTCGGGATTGCGCCGGGCTACCTCGAAAACAACATGAACCGGATCGACGGCAAGGACCTGATCCCGGTCAGCCCCGAGGCCGAGGCACTGCACAAGAGCCAACTGGTGGTGGACCTGCATTCCGACACCTTGCTGTGGCGCCGCGATATGACCCGGCTGTCGGATCGCGGCCACGAAGACTTGCCCCGGTTGCAGAAAGGCAATGTCGCGCTGCAGGTGTTCTCGTCCACCACCAAGTCGCCCAAGGGCCAGAACTACGATTCGAACAGCGGCGACAGCGATAACATCACCCTGCTGACGATCGCCCAGCTGCAGCCGCGCCGGACCTGGACCTCGCTGCTCGAACGCTCGCTGTGGCACGGGCAAAAGCTTGATCGCGCAGTGGAATCGACGGGTGGCCAGCTGCTCAAGGTCAGCGACGAAGCCAGCTTTGACCGGCTACTGGCCGCGCACAAGCCGAACGGCGCGGTCGGCGCGCTGCTCTCGGTCGAAGGGCTCCACAACCTGGAGGGCAAGGCAGAAAACCTCGGCAAACTCTATGCCGCCGGATTCCGGATGGCCGGGCTGACTCACTTCTTCGACAACGAGCTCGCCGGATCGCTCCACGGGGTAACCAAGGCCGGGCTGACCCCGTTCGGACGCCAGATCTTGGGCCGGATGGAAGAAATCGGGATGATCGTCGACATTGCCCATTGCAGCCACCAGTGCGTGGCAGAGGTGCTGGCCAGCGCGCGCCGCCCGGTCGTTTCCAGCCACGGCGGGGTCCAGGCGGTCTGCAAGGTCAACCGCAACCTTTCCGACGACGAGATCCGGGGCGTCGCCCGGACCGGCGGGGTGATCGGGATCGGCTATTGGGATGCGGCAGTCTGCGATACCAGCCCGCGCTCGATCGCCAAGGCGATCCGCCACGTGCGCGACCTGGTCGGGATCGACTATGTTGGCCTTGGCAGCGACTTTGACGGGGCCACCACGGTGCGCTTCGATACCTCCCATCTGGTTCAAATCACCCAGGCGCTGCTGGACGAAGGCTTCACCGCGCAGGAAATCCGCGCGGTGATGGGCGGCAACGCGCTGCGGCTGATCCGCGCCGGGATCGTGCCGATGAGCGCGGCGCAGTTGGAGCAGAAGCGCGCGTCATGACGATCCCGCGGCTCGATGCGCGTACGCCCATGCCCGAGAGCTTGCGCGGTGCGATCATCGCGCTGGGCAATTTCGACGGATTCCACCTGGGCCATCAGGCGGTCGCCGGCGAAGCAATCCACTGGGCCCGGGCCGAGGGCCGGCCAGCGATCGTCGCGACCTTTGATCCCCACCCGGTGCGCCACTTCGCCCCGCAAACTCCCCCGTTTCGGCTGACCACGCTCGACCAACGACAGGAACTGTTCGAAGCGGCCGGTGCCGATGCCATGCTGGTCTTTCATTTCGATGCCCTGCTTGCCGCGACCACCGCCGATGGGTTTATCGAACTTCTCACCGGGCCACTTGGCGCGGCGGGGGTTGTTACGGGCGAGGATTTCACTTTCGGCAAGGGCCGCACCGGAAGCGTCGAAGTACTCAACACATCGGGCGCGGAACGCGGCCTGTCCGCCCGCGCGGTCGGGCCGGTCAGCGTGGACGGCGCGGTAGTCTCGTCCAGCCGGATCCGTGAGGCGCTGAAAGAGGGCGACTGCGCCACCGCAACGCACCTCCTGACCCGGCCCTTCGCGATTCGAGGGCCAGTCCAGCACGGGGCCAAGCTGGGCCGCTCGATCGGCTATCCCACCGCCAACATCGATCTCGGCAATTACTTGCGCCCGCGTTACGGGATCTATGCGGTGACCGGCACTCTGCCCGGCGGACAAGTGGTCCACGGCGCGGCCAACCTGGGGGTGCGGCCCACAATCGATCCGCCGGTCGAACTGCTCGAGCCCTATTTCTTTGATTGGTCAGGAGATCTCTACGGTCAGGAGATCGAAGTTGCACTGATTCATCACTTGCGGGACGAAGCAAAATTCAATTCACTCGAAGAATTGACCGCTCAGATAGAGCGCGATTGCCAGCAGGCTAGGGGGCTCCTCGCACGATGAAATGGGTGAAGCGGATTGCACTGGTTCTGGCCGTGGCCTTTCTGGTCTCGACTTTCGTCAATGCCAGCTGGCTAGCCGATAGCCCGCGTGGCTATATCAAGCTGATTGCGCATCGCGGCGCGCACCAGCTGTTCGACCACCGCGGGGTCGAACGCGATACCTGCACCGCCAGCCGGATCGAGCCGCCGCTCCACGACTACCTCGAGAATACCCTCCCCGGGATGGGCCAGGCGGTCCGTTCGGGCGCGCAGATGATCGAGCTCGATATTGCGCCGACCAAGGACGGCAAGCTGGCGGTTTTCCATGACTGGACACTCGTTTGCCGCACAAATGGCAAGGGCAATGTCCGTGACGCGACGATGGAGCAGCTGAAAGCGCTCGACGCCGGCTATGGCTATAGTGCCGATGGAGGCAAGACATTCCCGTTCCGCGGCAAGGCGGTGGGGCTGATCCCCGAATTGTCCGAAGTGCTGGCGGCTTTTCCGGAAAAGGCGCTGATGTTCAACTTCAAGAGCAAGGACCCGGCTGAAGCCGACATGTTGTTCGCCGCGCTCAAAGCCGCCGGACGCGATCCGGTGGCGCGCGGGGACGGATTTTATGGCGGCGCGGAAGAGGGGCCGGTCGCGCGGATTCGCCAGCTGCTCCCCAAGGCCTGGGTCTTCAGCAAGGAAAGCGCCAAGGCTTGCACTACGGCCTATGCCTGGCAGGGCTGGCTCGCCCTGACGCCAGAGGCCTGCAAGAACGGCACGCTGATCGTCCCGATCAACCGGCAGTGGGCTTTCGCCGGTTGGCCCAACCGGGCAGTCCAACGCATGAATGCAGTTGGCGCACGGATCATTCTGGTCGGGCCGCTTGATGGGCCGGGGGGTATGGGGCTCGACTTGCCCGAACAGGTCCGCGAAGTGCCGGCCAGCTTCACCGGCTACCTCTGGGTTGAAGATATCTGGTCGGTCGGCCCGGCCGTCCGCACTGGCTTCAACAAACGCAACGCGCGTGAGGAGAAGGAAACCCAGGAGGCGCTCGAGCGGCGGCGCAAGGCGCGGGACTGATCCTCCCCTTGGGGGAGGATTTGCGATTCCCCGCGCCCCCCGCTAAGGCCCGCCGGCCATGACCGAACAGCGCGACTATCGAGACACCGTCTTCCTGCCGAAGACCGAGTTCCCCATGAAGGCCGGCCTCCCCCAGAAGGAGCCGCTGATTGCCGCGCGCTGGGAAGCCGAGAAGCTGTACGAGCAGCTGCGCGATCTTCGCCGGGGGCGTGAGCCCTTCATGTACCATGACGGCCCGCCCTATGCGAACGGCGACATGCATATCGGCCACGCGCTCAACCACACGATCAAGGACATGGTCTGCCGCACCCAGAACCTGCTGGGCAAGAACGCGCCCTATGTTCCCGGCTGGGACTGCCACGGCCTGCCGATCGAATGGAAGGTTGAAGAGCAGTACCGCAAGGCCAAGAAGAACAAGGACGAGGTTCCCCTCCTCGAATTCCGCGCCGAATGCCGCGCCTATGCCCAGCACTGGGTTGACGTGCAGCGCGCGCAATTGAAGCGCCTTGGCGTCATGGCCGATTGGGACAATCCCTACCTCACCATGCAGCCCGAGAGCGAGGCGACGATCGTGGCCGAGCTGCTCAAGTTTGCCACCAGCGGCCAGCTTTACCGCGGGGCCAAGCCGGTGATGTGGTCGCCGGTGGAGAAGACCGCGCTGGCCGAGGCGGAGGTGGAATACGAGGATATCGTCTCGACCCAGATCGACGTGGCCTTCGAGATTGTCGAGAGCCCGATCCCCGAACTGGTCGGCGCCTATGCGGTGATCTGGACGACCACGCCGTGGACAATCCCGGTGAACCAGGCTTTGGCCTATGGGCCGGAGGTTGAGTATGCTCTTCTCAAGATTGACGAAAAGAGATGGTTGGTTGCGGAAAATCTCGTCGAGCAATTTCTCGATAGGTTGGCGACGACAAACCTAGAGGCCAGGAGTTACGATTGGGATGGCGGCATTCTTGCCGCGACCTGGAACATGCGCCAGATTCAAGGCTCCGACCTCGCCGGAACCATCGCCCGCCACCCGATGCACCATCTCGGCGGGTTCTTTGCCGAGCCGCGGCCACTGCTGCCGGGCGACTTTGTCACCACCGACAGCGGCACCGGCCTCGTCCACATGGCGCCCGATCACGGCGAGGACGATTTCGAGCTGTGCAAGGCGCATGGCCTGAACCCCAAGTTCGCGGTCGAAGGCGATGGCAAGTACCGTGAGGACTGGCCCTGGCTGGGCGGGCAAGGCTCGGTCATCAACCCCAAGTTCAACGCGCCCGACGGGCCGATCTGTGCAGACCTGCGCGAGGCGGGCGGACTGCTGGCGGCTTCGGCCGATTATCAGCACTCCTACCCACACTCGTGGCGTTCGAAAGCCAAGGTGATCTACCGCTGCACCCCGCAGTGGTTCGTGCCGATGGATAAACCGCTGGCCGATGGCCGCACCTTGCGCGAGACCGCGCTGAGCGAAATCGAACGCGTCCAGTTCACCCCCGACAAGGGCCGCAACCGGATCGGGTCGATGGTTGCCGGGCGGCCCGACTGGGTGCTCAGCCGCCAGCGCGCCTGGGGCGTGCCGATCACGCTGTTCGTCAATCGCAAGTCTGGCGAATACCTGGTCGATCCGGCGATCAACGAGCGGATCGTTGCCGCCGTGAAGGCGCAAGGCATCGACGCCTGGACGCCCGAAACCGCGCACAGCTTCCTGGGCGACACATACAATCCCGACGACTGGGAAGCGGTCAGCGACATCCTCGACGTCTGGTTCGATTCGGGCACCAGCCACGCCTATGTGCTGGAGAGCGACCGCTGGCCCGACCTGTCATGGCCGGCCGACATCTATGTCGAAGGCTCTGACCAACATCGCGGCTGGTTCCAGTCGTCACTGCTCGAAAGCTGCGCCACCCGCGGCCGCGCGCCTTATGATCGGATCCTGACTCACGGCTTCACGATGGATTCGAAGGGCATGAAAATGTCCAAGAGCCTCGGCAATACGGTCGATCCCAACAAGGTGATGGAAACCTATGGCGCGGACATCATCCGGCTGTGGGCGCTGTCGGTCGATTTCACCGAGGACCACCGGATCGGCGATGAGATCCTCAAGGGCGTGTCCGACCAGTACCGCAAGCTGCGCAACACCTTCCGCTACCTGCTGGGCGCATTGGATGGCTTCAGCGAAGCCGAGCGGGTGCCGGTCGAGGCCATGCCCGAGCTGGAAAGCTATATGCTGGCGCTGCTGGCCAAGCTCGACGCGACGCTGCGCCAGGCGACTGACGAATTTGACTTCAACACCTATGTCCGTGCGCTGACCGATTTCTGCAACGAAGACCTTTCAGCCTTCTTCTTCGACGTCCGCAAGGACTGCCTCTATTGCGACGCGGCGGATGATCCCAAGCGGATGGCCTACCGCACGGTGCTGGATACGCTGTTCCACGCGCTGATCCGCTATGCCGCGCCGGTGCTGGTGTTCACCGCCGAGGAAGTGTGGGGGACGCGCTATCCGGATGGCGGAAGCGTGCATTTGCTGGAGTGGCCGGTGCTGCCATCCATTCCAGGTTCCGAAACTCCTGAAAACTGGGAAATCCTGCGCTCCGTCCGCGAGACGGTTTCCGGGGAAATCGAGCCTATGCGTCGCGAAAAAATCATCGGCTCGAGCCTAGAAGCTGCAGTCACCATTTCGAGGCCGCCGACGCAACTGTCAGAAGACGAGCTTGCCGAGCTCTTCATCGTGTCGTCAGTTTCGTTCGGCGAGCCGAAGGTCACCCGCACCGCCCACCACAAATGCGGCCGCTGCTGGCGTCACCTGCCCGAAGTGACCGAGGACGGAGCGCTTTGTTCACGTTGCGATCAGGTGGTGGCGGGCATGGACGCCGGCGCATGAGCTTCCTCTCCGCCCGCCCCCGTACCATTGGCCTGGTCCTGGCCGGGCTGATCTATTGGCTCGACCAGTGGATCAAGCGGCGGGTCGACGGCCCTTGGGGTCTGACCGAAGAGGGCATGCAGATCGATCTGTTGCCGTTCTTCGACCTGACCCGGACCCACAATTACGGCGTTTCGATGGGATTCCTCACCGCCAATTCGATGGAGATGCGCTGGGGGCTGGTGGCGCTGACCGCGGGAATCGCGCTGATCGTGTTCGTCTGGCTGCTGCGCGAGAAGAAATTCGGCGATATTCTGCCGCTCGGCATGGTGCTGGGCGGGGCGCTGGGCAATATCCACGATCGCTACCGCTTCGGCTATGTGCTGGACTATGCCGATTTCCACATCGGCACCTGGCATTTTTATATCTTCAACCTGGCCGATGCGGCGATCACCGTGGGGGTTGCGATAATCCTTGCCCGCAGCTTCCTGATCCGCGAAAAGACCGAAACTGAACCGGCGGGTGATCCCGCTACGGAGAACTGAGACCATGCGTAAGTCAGCCCTGATCGTCCTGTCCGGCAGCGCCCTGCTGCTTTCCGCCTGCGGCGGCGGCGGGCTGTTCAACCGCCAGCGCCCCGATGAATTCGCGGTGCAGCGCCAGGCCCCGCTGGTGGTTCCGCCCGATTTCGCGCTAACTCCCCCGGCCCCCGGCGCCCCGCGCCCGACTGAACAGGGTACTGCGGCCCAGGCGCAAAGCGCGCTGTTCGGCCCGGCCCAGCCGCGCTCTGGCGTAGAAACCACGGTTGGGCAGCGGAGCGGCCAGGCCGCCCCTTCGATCCGCTCGACCGTCGGCGATCCCGCTACCCAGACCGTCGCCAAAGGCGAAGTCACCCGCGACATTGTCGCCGCCCCGGAGGGCGACGGCCGCGAAGCGCAGACCATGATCGGCGGCAACTGAGTTCCTGTTTCAGTGTATGATTCAAAAGGGCTCGCCGCATGGCGGGCCTTTTTTGTTGCGCTCGCAAATGCGCAAAGGCGCAATGAGGTCGCGCGGGACCCGTGCAAACCTCCGCTCCCGCGCAGCGGGCATCAAGTTCCTTGCTTCCCGATGATTCTCCGCTTCGCGGGGGCAGTGTGACCTAAGGCCACAGCGCAACATCTTCGCGCCCTTGCGCCTTTGCGAGCTCCGCTAATCCGCGCTGGCCGCGTCACCCACAACCTGGCTGACCAGCAGCTTGTCGATCTTGCGGCCGTCCATATCGACCACTTCGAAGCGCCAGTTCTGTTCGTGGAAATGCTCACCTTCATGCGGCAGGCGTTTGAGCACCGACAAGGCAAAGCCCGCCGCCGTCGCAAAGTCGCGGTCTTCGGGCAGCTCAATCTCGAGCCGGTCGGCCAGGGCATCGGCCGGGAGTGAGCCGGCGATCAGCAGGCTGCCGTCCTCGCGCACGGTCACCATCGGCTCGTCGCCTTCGTCCTGGTGGCTGGCGAAATTGCCGACGATCGCGCTGAGCAGGTCGGCCGGGGTCACCACCCCTTCAAGATGGCCGTATTCGTCATGAACCAGCGCCATCGCCACGTCGCTCTGCTGCAGCAGTCGCAGCGCATCCATTGCATCGAGCTGATCGGGGATCACTTCGGCCTTGCGCATCAGGCGGGCGAGTTGGACTTTCTTGCCGGCCAGCAGCACCGCCAGCACGTCCTTGACCTTGACCACCCCGACGATGTTGTCGGGGCTGCCATCGGCAACCGGCAGCAGCGAATGGGGGCTGTCCTTGATCGCGGCGCGCAGATCTGCCTCGCTGGCCTTGCGGTCAATCGTGTCGAGTTCGGTTCGGGGAGTCATCAGTTCGCGCACCGGGCGGTCGGCCAGCCGCATGATCCCGGTCATGATCTGGCGCTCTTCCTCTTCGATCACGCCCGAACGGGTCGCCTCGGCGAAGATCAGGTGCAGTTCTTCGGACGTGAGCGCGTGCTCGCCTTTCTGCCGCACGCCCAGCAGGCGCAGCAGGAAGGCGCTGGAGCGATCGAGCAGCCAGACGAACGGTGCGGTTACCCGCGCCACCACCGCCATTGGCAGTGCCGCAACCATCGCAATCGGCTCCGCCGCGCGCAGGGCGACCTGCTTGGGCACCAGTTCGCCCACCACCAGGCTGAAATAGGTGGTCAGCGCGATGACGATGGCAAAACCCGATTCCTCGGCAAACCGCTCAGGCAGACCAAGCGCGACCAGCCGTTCGGCCGTCGGCCCGCCCAGGCTGGCGCCGGAATAGGCACCGGCGATGATCCCGACCAGGGTGATCCCGATCTGCACTGTCGAGAGGAACTTGCCCGGATCAGAGGCGAGCAACAGCGCGGTCTTCGCGCCCTTGTGCCCTCGATCAGCCGCGACTTTCAGCCGCGCCGGACGCGCCGAAACAATCGCCAGCTCCGACATCGCGAAAGCTGCGTTGAGCAGGATCAGGCCTGCAATGATAAAAACATCGGTCCAGGGGAATGGTTGCACGCTTCATCCGTTAGCAGAGTTGCAAGTCCGCGCGAAGAGGCACGGCGCGATTGACAAAGATACAGTGCAGGGACCATTCAGGTTCCGGGCGATAGGGTTAATACCAAGTTCCTACGATGGAAGGGGAAATGCCATGATCAAGACCCGTATGATGCTCTCGAGCCTCGCTGCGGCTTCACTGCTGACCACCACGGCCTGCGTTACCGATCCCAACACCGGGGAGAAGAAGATCAGCCGCACCGCGATCGGCGGGGTTGGCGGCGTGGTTGTCGGCGGCCTGCTGGGCGGGCTGATCGGCGGCAAGACCGGCCGGATCGTCGGCGCCGGAATCGGCGGCGTTGCCGGGGCCGCAGTCGGCTATACCATGGACAAGCAAATCAAGGAGTTGAAGGAGCAGACCGCCGGATCGGGCGTCGATGTGACCGAAGTCGACAACGGCCAGGCGATCCTGGTCAACCTGCCAGACGGCGTGACCTTTGACGTCGGCAGCGCGACGCTCAAACCCGCCTTCCGCGACACGCTCGACAAGGTAGCGCAGAGCCTGATCCAGTATCCCAACAGTCTGGTTGACGTTTATGGCCACACAGATTCGACTGGCTCGGACGCGTTCAACCAGACTCTGTCTGAAAACCGCGCCCGCACGGTGATGAATTACCTGATCTCGCGCGGTGTCCCCGCCGCGAGACTGCGCAGCCAGGGCTTTGGTGAAACCATACCGGTGGCCGAGAACACCACCGAAGCTGGTCGCGCCAAGAACCGCCGGGTCGAAATCAAGATCGTTCCGGTCACCCAGGAAGACGTTCAGGCCGCCCGCTCGGGCACCTGATCGCAGCCTGAAACTGATAGGGAAGGGCTCGCCTGAGAGGGCGGGCCCTTTTCCTATTGTGCCGCCAGTTCTTTCGCCCTTCCGGCCAAGCGATCAACCGCCGCATCGTGGATTTCGGGCGAACAGACCAGCACCCCAAACGCCCGCGGGTCGCGCTTGTTGTAGGCGAGCGGCTGGCCGAAGGCGTCGGTCGCCATGGCCCCGGCCTCGCGTGCAATCAACGCAGCAGCGCCGATGTCCCATTCGTAGCCCCAGCGTAGCGTCGCCACGAGGTCCGCCTCGTCGGCGGCGACCATCGCCATCCTGAGCGCGATCGAATTGGGCTGGTCAACCAGGGTCAGGTCCGAATCGGCCTTGGGCAGGGCATGCGCAGGGACGCGCGCGCCGGGAAGCTCGGTGCGGCGCGAGGCGCTGAGCCGCTCGCCGTTGCGCCACGATCCCTGCCCCGCCTCGCCCGACCAGAACTCGCCGCGCGCCGGGGCATCGAGAATGCCCAGCAGCGGCCGCCCGGCGCTAACCAGCGCGACCGACACCGCCCAGCCAGAACGCCCGCGGATGAAATCGCGGGTCCCGTCGATCGGATCGACCAGCCAGATCAACCCGCCTTCCAGCCGCTCGGGCGCATCGACGGTTTCTTCCGAAAGCCAGCCCGCTGAGGGCAGCAGTGCGCCCAGTTCTCGCTTGAGGAACGAATCGACTGCAAGGTCCGCCGCGCTGACTGGGCTGTTTCCGCCCTTGTCCCAGCTTTCCAGCGCGTGGCCGTGCCCCGGCCAGGTCGCCAGCGCGATACGCCCGGCCTCGCGCACGATCGCTTCGAGGCGCGCGCGGTCGATCAAGCGGTGGTAAACCGCGCTGTTAAGAATGACTCGCAACTGACGTTCATATTTCTACCCTATTGGACCTTTCGGGGTCTTTTCAAGCATCCTGCGCTGTGCTTAGGCGGCAGCACATCAAGGGCTGACGCCCCCTCCCCCGGATCGGAGATTACCCCCATGAACATCCATGAGTACCAGGGCAAGGAACTGCTCGCCAAATTCGGCATCGCAATCCCCAAGGGCATTCCGGCGATGACCGTGGCCGAAGCGGTCGAAGCCGCCAAGGCTTTGCCCGGGCCGCTCTATGTGGTGAAAAGCCAGATCCACGCCGGCGGGCGCGGCAAGGGCAAGTTCAAGGAGTTGGGCCCCGATGCCAAGGGCGGC